>QIMB01000353.1 GCA_003233615.1 Nitrospirota bacterium | reverse complement strand
GCCGTGGTTGCTTGAACCGGCGCTCAAATTCTTCTCCAAAAAAACGGCGAAAGAACGGATCGTCAGAAAAAGGATTTTCCTGTGTCTGAGCCGTTCGCTTTGTGGCCGAAATGTTGACGACTGAGGCCATGGCATCCTTGGCCACTTTGGTAAACGTCTCATTCGATGCCAGGAGCGGGGTGGAGATTTTCACAACGGGAGGGGCATCGGAGGCGAAAGCAATTGCCGGCTGAGGCCTCGCTTTTTCTAGAACCGCAGACGACGTTGTTACGGATGGGTTTTGAGAGGGCGCTTCGGAACATTGAATGTGTGTGAATCCGAGCAAGCCCAAGAGGATCAGCATGCCGATCCGCTGTCTTTTCCTATCCGTTTTCCTGACATGATGAACTCCCTCATGGGCTACTCCTTATACTGTCTAATGTCGGTAGTTGCCTTGCAGATCCCAAGCCGTAAGCGAAGGGAGATTTCTCAAAAAGCCCAGATTCAATGATAGCTTACCATCTCCCAGCCTGTGCGTAATACATGGTCTAAGGATAAGGAAACCTCTGTGGCTAGGGGATCTCGCTTTTAGGGGCCTGACTGAGGCGGACACCCTGATCGGTTCCGGTAATGACGAGAGAGGCCATGTGGACAAAGAGACCGCATTCGACCACGCCTGGGAGCTGAAGAAGCCTGGTTTCAAGAGATGTTGGATCGGCAATGATTGGAATCTGCACATCAACAATATAATGGCCGTTGTCGGTCACAAAAGGTTTCCCGCTCTGCTCTCGTCGAGGAGCCAGCCAGCCCATATTTTCCACATGCCGTTGCGTCGTTCGCCAGCCGAAGGAAAGAATTTCTACCGGTAAAGGAAAAGGTAATCCCAGATGCGGCCGTTGTTTGGCCTCATCCACAATCACAATAAATTTTCTGGCGGCTCGAGCCACAATCTTTTCCCGGAGCAACGCTCCGCCACCACCTTTAATGAGATTCAGTTGCGGATCAACCTGGTCGGCCCCATCAATGGCCACATCAATGTCCCAGAGTTCTTCATTACCTAACAAGGGAATGCCCAACTTTGTGGCGTAGGTCGCAGTTGCTTGAGAAGTCGGTACCCCACGAATGCGAAGGCCGTCTTGTATGCGTGCGCCTAAGGCTGTGAGGAAATGTTGGACAGTTGAGCCGGTGCCTAATCCCAGAATCTGTCCTTCTTGAATATACTCAACGGCTTTCCGGGCGGCTTGGGCCTTGTGTTGATCGGGTGTAAGAGAGTCTGTTGATGATGACACAGGTCAATCTCGTGAGGATCCGCAACGAAATGCGTGGTACATGAAGACGCTGGGATGTAGGTCATGTTTGGTCGAACTGAATGAGTGAAACAGGAGAAATAGGTGGGCAATTGTAAGGGTTTCTCGATTGAAGATCAGCCAAAGATGGCTTGAAGATGAGATGTATGCATGTGCCATGTATTGCTTTACGGACCCTTTACGGACCCTTCGCTGTCATGCCGGCGGCGACAGATGCGGCACCGAGGAGTGCCGTGTGTGGATTTAACATCACACGCACGGGGATTTTTCCGAGCAATCGTTTATAGCGGCCTTTAGCTAAAAACGATTTCATGAAGGTTCCGTCTTGAAGTGCCGGTAAAATTTTCGGTGCAATGCCTCCCCCAAGATACACGCCGCCCATGGCTAGAGTGTTGAGCGCCATATTTCCGGCCTCGGCCCCATAGATCGACACAAACAGGTGGAGCGCGTTTTTGCAAATATCGGGTTTGCCCTCAAGCCCCGCTTCGGCAATTAATGATCCTGGATCACCCGTGGGAAGTTTTTCAGCAAACCAGGTCGGTTCATTTTTCTGAGTATCGCGCAAGAATTGATAGATCAAATGTAAGCCAGGCCCGGAGAGCACACGTTCGTAACTCACATGCAAATAACTGGTGCGCAAATATCGTAACAATTCAATTTCTAAATCGTTGTTGGGAGCAAAATCGGCATGGCCACCTTCGGAGGGACAAATCTGGTAGTCCTTTCCTGTCCATACCATCAGCGATTCTCCTAAGCCGGTTCCAGCCGCGAGGAGGACTCGGGTGGCATCGGGAGGAGGAGAGGGGGCGGTTGGATTGAGATCTTCAATTTCGTCTGGTTCCAGGAAGGGCAGACCATAGGCCGTGGCTTCTAAGTCGTTCAACAACCTGACCTGAGGAATGTGTAAAAATTCCGCGAGCGCATCGCCTTCAATCGTCCAGGGAATATTTGTGGTTCGACACGTATTGTTGAGTACCGGGCCCGGTACGCCGAAACAGGCAGCTGTCAAAGGGCTTGCGGAAGAGGACGGTTCCGGGGAGGATTCTTCGGGTTCTTCTGAAGGATCATCCGAATCGGAATCCGTCGATTCCGGTTCTTCCATGAATTCCGTCAGGACTTCTTCGAGGGATTCATAATCAGCGGTCCATACCGTATCTTCACGGATGGGCTCGACCCGTCCTTTGTCCCATTCAAACAGCGCTAAATTTATTTTTGTGGCTCCAATGTCACCGGCAAGAATCATAGATTTCTCAATTCAACAGGAAAATGAAATGTTACATATAGCCTAAAGGCACCATAGCCTAGATAAAATCGCCGAGGCAAGGGAAGGGAGAGTGCAGTAAATAGTAAGGAGTCAGGAGTAAGGAGTGGGGAGTCAAGAAGAAATAGAGTGGGAAGAGGAGCTATATCTGTTTTTCAATCATAAGTATTTACACCTCACTACTTACTCCTGACTCCTCCCCGCCCATCAGGTCAGTTTCAAGAATTGACATCAATAATTTCAATGGTTGCGATGAAATCACATGAAGGAGGTGACTGATGGCCAGCATTACCATCCGTAATTTACCGGACCAGGCTGAAGAAAGCTTACGTGTGCAGGCTGCCAAGAACGGAAGCCTATGTCAGGAAAATTCTTGAAGAGGCATCAGGTCTTGAGCCAGACAAGAAGATCAACATTGTGGAGTTAGCTCAAGGCTATTTTGGTTCGCACGGTGGAGTAGATCTTGGGCTACCTTAGGGCTCGCGAAACAATGACTTCCCATTTTCGCATCCCATCTTTAGGCCAGCTTGGTCCGATTTTCACTCGCACAATCCTCAACGTCGGCTATGCGACGCTTCCGGTTGTACTCCCTCAAATCGACCCAATCTGACATAAATCTGGACACGAATTCTGGGAAGTTATTGTTTTGCGAACCCTACACGGGGTTCTCATTGTGGTTTGAGCTACTTTACCTCATGATTATTCTGGATATTAGTGTGATTGTCGAACTGATGCGTGAGGAGCCCGATTCAAACGTGGCCGCATGGATCCAGCGGATTGATACGAAGAACCTGGCGCTGACCGTCATTGCCATTGCTGAAATTCTGCGTGGGATTGAGCGATTGCCAAAAGGCAAGCGCCGTCACAGGCTGGAGCAATCCTTCAAAGAATTTATTCAAAAAGGGTTTAGTGGACGTATGTATCCATTTGATGAAGAGGCTGCATACTTGTATGGAAGAATAGCCACAGGTCGGGAGAAAGCAGGCTTATCCGTTGATCCCGTCGATCTCATGATTGCTGCCATTGCCAAAAATCTGCAAGCCTCAATTGCTACCCGGAATACAAAAGATTTTGAAGGATGTGGAATAACCCTGATCAATCCATGGCAGTCCATGGCAACAAATGGTGGATCGCTCAAAAAGAGAAAGAGAGAGTAAATGCCATCCCGTGTCATACATAATTTAGGGTTCTGGATTGGCAGCTTTACCGTGTCTTTGGAATCCACCTTGGGGGTTTCCTGAAAAAAATGTTGGCTGGTGAACGGATCGAACTGGTGCCCTCAATTCTAGCGTCAATGAGCCGGACAGCAGGCGTCGGGCAGAGTAAAGGTATGGAGCGAAGCCTTGGTGGCGAGTGGCACAAAGATCTGAAGTAACAAAAATGTGGAAAGTGTAACACTTCTCCTAGAGAACTGTTACATTTTTGGCCATGCCCAATCACCATAGGAGTTTTGTAAGGCGTTGATTTAAAAAGAATTTCATTTCAGTTAACAACCTAAGGTTGCTGCAAAATGTAACAGAATGACCCATTCTGATACATGGGCTTATTCTAAGACGACATAGAGGCAGTGTGCAGCCACTTGGCGACGGCCCGGTGATGCAATTCGTTAGGCGTCATAGAGCTTTCGATCGGCTGTCCGCTCACGACCCAAAGCGGACATCGTGGTGATGTGAGTTTATGAAGCAAAGAAGTAAGGAGAAAAGGGGACGGATTTATTTAATTCTTTTGTGAGTCTATTCAAATAGGTGGCATTATCCTGATCCGCATAAGATGCCAAAATAACTGGACTCGTGGACGCAACCAATTGAAAAGGCCACGATTCTGGCGTATTGTTCAGAAGACTTGATGCGTGTTATCCGGACAGAATTTCGAAGACCCGTCCTCTTACACGGATCCATCTAAACATTGTTAGCCATAGATATAAGGAGAAACTATGAAATTGATCTCTATGCAGGCATCTCTTCTCGGACTAATGCTCTCATTAACCACTACTGTACAAGCTGGTTTGTATACAGATGACTTGTCGAGATGCCTTGTAGAATCGACGACTGCCAGCGACAAGGTAAGCCTTGTTAAATGGATGTTTACTGCTGCCGCGCTTCACCCCGCTGTAAGTTCAATTGCTTCCGTATCAGAGGCGCAGCTCAATGCTGCCAATAAGGCGACGGCAGAACTATTCATGAAGCTTCTCACGGAATCATGTAAAGATCAGTCTCAAAAAGCAGTGAAATATGAGGGGCAAGCTGCTATTCAAGGAGGGTTTACAATTCTTGGGCAAGTTGCTGCCCGTGAGTTGTTCGCAAGCCCTGAGGTTTCAGCTGGTATGGCTGGTTTAGAGAAATACTTCGATGAAAAGAAGCTAGAAGAAGTATTCGGAAAAAGTAAGTAATTAGGACATTGTATGGCTAACAAGGGCGTCAACACTGACCGGTTTACCCGCCGCTTCGCTCTGGGTAAACCAGCAGGTTACGCCTGCCGTTAGATGGCAAGAGGGATTTGCCAAGATTCAATGACCGCTATTGGCCGAAACCGGACACAATTTGGAGTAATCAAGATGCCGCCTAACCCGTACGATGCACCGGACCCCAAAAGTGGCCCCTGACATCGAACGTTAGCCAAAAATGTAACCGACTACGGCATTGTGTTACATGGGATATGGCCTAATCCCGTTACTGAAGCGGTCGGCGTTTCATCTTGCCGTGCTTCACATGCAAAACCTGAACGGTTTGGACCTTGATGTGAAATAAAATTCGATAATTGCCGAAGATTAAATTTCTGATTTCATAATCATGAAAGGCCATTTCATCGGCAAAGGGGCAACGGGCAGGAGATTTATTCAACATCGAAATTTTGTCCATAATGTCCCCATACCATTTAAGAGCATTGTTGATGGGATCCTTGGCGATTTCATGAACGTAATGCTCAATTTCATGCTCAACAGTTGGGGAAATATGAACTTTAAAAACCTGCGTTTGGATATTGAGCTGCAAGTTTTTTGCTAAGTCTAGAGAAAGCTTTATTGGCAGAAATGCCTTTACCTGTATCATGTTCTTTTTTGGATTGGGCTATTTGTTTGAGCGCGTGTAATAAACTGACCATTTCTTCGTATGATTTTGCATCCTGAATGACAATTTCGGCTTTGCCATTGACGGTTAACATTTCAGGCTGGCCCGTCTTTTTTAACCGTTTAATATGCTCAGCAGGCTTACGGCTAAAATCGGAAACAGGCCGAATGGAATCAATTGTAAACACGGCAGCTCCTTTCAACAGACAATTTACTTATAATTATCAGTTTACGCTATTTCCCTACCTCTTGTAATTCTTTGTCAAAGAGCGATTAACTCGTCCATGGTGTTTATCGGTCACTAAGACAGACAAAATGTAACCGAATACCTTATTCTGTTACATGCGCCATCAATACCATGGAGTTTGGGCAGGCTCTTTCTAGTTCGCCGCAAGAGAGGAGGCAAGACCCCATGAAAGACATCCTGACAATGACCACGGCGTTCGTGCTCGTGTTGCTGGGGACACCGGCTGTGCTTGCCCAGGGCCCAGGCATTGAATGGGACGTGTTTAATCAGGAGGTCATGGATCTGTATCAGGCAGGCCAATATGACCGTGCTGTCGTAGTGGCCAAAAAGGCCCTCGAAGTCACCGAGCAAAACACCAATCCCAATCACCACACTGTGGCTATCAGCCTGAACAACCTGGCCTTGCTCTACCAGACCCAAGGGCGGTATGCGCTGGCTGAGCCGTTGTACCAACGTGCGCTAGCGATTAATGAGAAGACACTGGGATCGGACCACCCTGATGTGGCTACGAGCCTGAATAACCTGGCCGCGCTCTATGACACCCAAGGGCAGTACGCCCAAGCTGAGCCGTTGTACCAACGTGCGCTGGCGATTAATGAAAAGG
>QIMB01000269.1 GCA_003233615.1 Nitrospirota bacterium | reverse complement strand
TTCGAGGCCAGAGTTACTGGCTAGGTCTTCTCTGTAGGATTCTTTCATTCCCAATTCCAAGCCGGTTTAACCCGGCGCTTTCCCTGACCCCATTCACTCCCTTAAGCACACTGCCTCGGATGAGGCATTCAAGCATCACATTAACTCCCTCTACTCAAATCCAGATTGGGACTCCGTAAAACGTTACACCATCGATGGCTCGAATTCTGGCTGCTTAGAAATTGATGATAAAGGTCGTCATAGCCTCATGTATTTTGCCGGCGAAAAGACGGGCCTCACCTTTGAAAACGGTGCTTTTGGCACTGAATGTAGCGGTATCAGAATTGTTCTTCTCAATGACGAGGCAAAACTTCATTCATATCCGCAATCATTCGAACCGAAAGTCCATCGATGTGCAAATTGCGACCTTCCTATTCCCTCGGACCCCCGTGAGTGATGCCATTCTACGACCAGAAGCCTTTCTTAGTTGCGACAACAGATTTCATCACAACTAAGCAAGCCAGGAGAAAAGCGGTGAGAATCGGGTGTGCATTAGAGCCGGCAAGCTTCTCCAAATAGTTGGATAGCTGGTTCCTCGCTTTGCCGAAGTCTTACCTGCACCTGTCCCAGTTTGCCTCCGGACACACGTCGAGAACGAACGCTTGACTGAATTAGGCCATCAATTCCTCTTCGCTTTGGCGTTCGCTGCTGTATTGGAGACGTTGTGCAATACAACTCGGTCGTTAGTGAGAGGAGTCGTTTGACATCTTCTTCAGAGGGCCTTGGTTGCCGGCCAGAATTATAGGTGGTAACTACAGCCACCGGGGATTCCTCAACAATCATTTGTCGCCATACGTCATCGTGGTGAGCGTTCGGAGACCCGTGATGGGCTACCTTATGAATCTTACTTCGCACTTTGGGCCATTTGCTGCTGGTATTCAGGACTGCTCGCCATCCACGAAGGTCATCACGCCCATTTTCTAAATCTGCCCCCAATAGTATGTTCCCTCGCTCCGAAACCACCATCATTGCCATGGATTGCTCATTTGGTGACGCGTTCGGAAATCGTTTTCCCATTGGCTGACCAGGTTCTATCATTTTCGCCACATTACCGAAGCCATCCGTTACGGACTGAGCCGATGGGCTAACACAGAGTAATTCAAGAGCAAACGGTACATCTTGCAAATGGACACGGCTTCCTGCTGCTCCCCAAAATGATGGTCCTACTGCGAAATTCGATTCGCCCCGTTCCTCTAGAACTTCGAGGACATCAAAAAACTCATTTATTCCTGATGTTGTGTCAACAAAACTGAGATTTTCGCGAGATGCTACCACAGTAAAGAAATCAGCGTTACGAAGTGCCGCTGAGCAACCAAACTGAGCTGATGATGTTTCTCTAAAGAGATTTGCAATACCGCGAATGTGGTCATCATGCCAATGCGAGGCAGCCACCAACACAACATCTTTTGACACATCCACTCCAATACTTTGTAAGTATTGGAGTGGAGCAGGGGTTTCTTTATCATCTGCGAGGCAAGAATCAAAGACAGCCCACTTTCCGTCGCCAAGATGAAGAGTTACCGATTCTCCAACTCCTCGACCGAACACGGAGACTTCAAGCTCATCCGCCAGTGGAGGTGTCTGAGTTACCATTAACGATTGACTCAAAAAATGAAGTGCCTTGCTGATGAATCTTGGAAATCCTCCGAGAAGTCCACATACCGCTACGTTTTGCACGAATTCGAGAGACCTTCTGAATCTGTCCGCCAGCAGCAGTTTCGATTCCAATTGACCAATACAGCACTGAGCCTTGAGAAAGTAGCTCCCTGTCATCCAATGGTATCTCTTCGAGGAGCAACTCAGCAGTCTCTTCTAGGTACTCTTTGTTCGTCAAGTCCAGCATCCTAACCCACACCGAATCATCTGTAATCTCGTCTACCACAACTTCCCATTGTTGTAATGCACGGAATGATGTTTGAACTCTCCTTGGCTTAAGGCGGATAATAGGACGTATATCAGGTTTTAATTCTTCAGGTGATATAAAGGTGGTCGTTCCCACATTGCCCGTTGATTCTTCCGGCAATCCATATTCTGTCAATGTATTCAAAACCTGAACGTCTTTTTGTGGGCTCTCTGAATGCAGAGCCCGCGAACTTCCATCAGATTCGTCAACCGGACAAAGAACTTGAGAAGTCATCAATTCCCCCTTTCTGACAAAGCGTCGTCAAATACCGTTTGAGCTACTTTAGAGCGAAACTCAATAAATGCATCCCAATCGGCACTTAACGTATTTGTAAATTCCTCACTTGTACCCCCCTCTGCCAACTTCGAGTCATCAGAGAGTACATAATGTTGATTAATATTTACAAACACGCCGTTTTCACACCTGCTAGAAGGTTCCACTCGTATACTCACTTTTTGGGCAGCACTACCTGCTTTCTTCCCTTGAATTGTTACCCTCTCCATCCCAGGCTCGTCGAGCAATTTCTCCCACGTAGCTTTGGGTGTAAAATAGTGACCTATTTTATGCCAATCATCAACTGAGTGCATTTTGAAATGTCTATTACTGTTTAGGCCAAATGCTCGAATTGGAGTATGTTCCAGAATTGAAAAGGTCGCTATACACAAATCTTTCAATGGGCTTATGCCAGAGGGGTCCTCCGTCTCAAAACTAAGACGTTCTGGAATGACTTGCACTCGAAAGAGCCCGACTTCAAAAGTCGAAATTGCAGGCGTCACGTGCTCAACAGTTGCTTCATCGGCTTCTTCCTGACGGATTAGATTATTTGCGGCAAACCAGCTAGGGTGAAAAATTGCTGGATTGAATCCGCCAATGGCAACTACGGAAGTCCCCTCTATTTCCGGTTCAAAAATTGTCATCTCTTTTAACTAGCCTTACTGCTTGTAACCAAATCTGACCAAGATTGCTGTGCCAATAGAGTTTTCAATGCGGTGTATATTTGCCAAGTTCTCTCAGCTCAATACCATTATCGGGGAGCGCTAAGAAAAGTTACTCCCTATGACTGACTCATTGCCCCCAAAAGGCGTACTTAAAGTGGAACCTCCCGACAATGCTAATAGCATATACTAAGTAGTATACCTGAAAAATTTGGCCCTGGCTCTTCGCGGACTTCCTTGAAATCCGCTAAATCACAGCTTGCGAGGGTCCAGCTGTTATGTTACATAAAGGACTTTATGTTACATAAAAGTCGGAGGTTGGGGACCCGACGGCCGTGACAGAGAAATACATGTCAGAGAGACACAAAAGGCTCTCATGCCGACGGCGATTACCATCAGGAACTCTGTGAGCCCAAGGGTGATCTGCGAGTTGTCGACTCCCCACCTTTTCTTCACTCAGACCCCCAGGTGCTTGCCTCATGGGTGAATTAGATTCGCGGCTAGTATGTTGTTTCGACCCCCTCGAGCTCGTCTCGTGGGTGAAGGAGATTCTCCAGGCGAATGCGTCATGACGACACCCAGCCTCAAAATCTGATTCACCCACCAGACAAGCTGGCAGGGGCCCACCAGACAAGCTGGCAGGGGTCTTTGTCATTTCTATTTGCTACAAATCTAGCTAACGAATCTTTCCGTCCACCCGCACAAGGCGGGTGGGGCAGCTCTGGAAATGTGGGGAAAAATGACAAGGCGTCCTGCCCCGGGCTTCTTCCCCGCCTGCTTTTTCACCTCTTCCTGCTGAAAAAACCCGGGTGAACTGCGAAGTCTGTATTGAAGTCGTGCTAGCCGTGGGCG
>QIMB01000445.1 GCA_003233615.1 Nitrospirota bacterium | reverse complement strand
TTCTGTACTTTAGTCCAAGGGTTGGGTACATTCTTCTAAGGAATCCCTAAGAACGAAAAAAGAGGAGCACGCTATGTCGACGGCAGAACAAATCATGAGAGAAATTCAGAAGCTTCCCGAACCGTTAGCGCGGGAAGTCTTAGATTTCATTGGATACATTGAATTCAAACATGGAATTAAAGACCGACTAACTGAGGAACTCAAGCTCGCTCAGACTCCGGCAATGAACCACGTCTGGGACAATCCTGAGGATGAGGTGTGGAATGCCATCTAGCGCCTACGACCTCGTTCTGATTCCCTTCCCCTACGCTGATTTACGTTCCACAAAAAAGCGTCCGGTCCTTGTTCTCACTGCCCCCGATCACCATGGAGATTTTATTGCCTTGGCAGTTACCTCCGTCCCTCAAGCAGAAACTGCCGTCCCAATAACATCCTTGGATATCGTTGACGGAACTCTGCCTAAACCCAGTTGGATACGAGTGGACAAGGTGTTTACGCTCTCCGATCAAAACATCGTCAAGCATATCGGCAAGATCAAAAAAGAATGCGTGGAAAAAGTCCTAAAAAGTCTATGTAGTATTGTCGGCTATACGAAGTAACTTCTCCCAGGCACGAATCCTTCTCACCTGAATCCCTCCGCCCTCTCCGCCAGACCCGCAGGCTTTAAGCCTGTCCCTGCATTTTTTGGCAATGGCGGGTATCCATCCCCAAAGCATTCTCGCCGGTCGTCAGCGGAATCCATCTTGTCGCCTGAACCGACCATCGGCAGTTGGGCAAAACCAACCCCTGCATAAACAATAATTCTGTACTTTTTTCAATGGGTTGAGTAGCATACCCGACGGCTCGATCATCACCCAAATCCGCATCTCATCAAGACAAATCAAGCGAATGGGACTGGAAAAAGATACGTCAGAATTTCCGACAAAAAGGATCCTTAATTGTGTAACGTCCTTCTTCTCCACTAATTGGGCGGATAGGTTACTAGCCAACAACAGACTTGCCCCGTACTCTAACCACAACGATGGCTATCAATATGACGTTGGATCTCTCCGAAATTAAGGGTTATCGAATGAGTCATTCAACATCTTTCGACGACAGGTATACTGACAAGCAATGCCAGCAAAAATACAATACGCCTATCTGGCTGCAGAAGGATTTCAGGATCAACTAGCTAACGAGCTTGAGGGTATTCAATCCCAACATGAACGGTTGATTGTGACGGATCGTCTTCCTATACAACCGCCCTTATGGGCGCAGAATTGTTGGCGCAATCCCATCGTGATACCCATACAGTCGATTTCAGACGCGGTCCTACATCTCAAATCTCTCCAAAGAAACTGGAGCCTGTACTCCTTTCAGTTACATCGACGGGCCCAACTGATTCAGGAACAACTTCCTTATGTCGCCGCAAAACCGCTACATTTTCCAACGCGGCTACCTCAGTCCCCTCTAGGAGCATGGACGCTTCTTGATCGAGAAACTCTTTTGGCTGCCAGCGACTGTTCCAGTGCATTTCCAAATGGAGAAATACAGTTTGTGGAGGATAAGAAGAACCCACCAAACCGGGCGTACCTGAAGTTATGGGAAGCACTGACGACGGTCCAGCACTATCCAAACTCTAACCAGTTTTGCATTGATGTCGGAGCAAGCCCAGGAGGATGGACCTGGGTCTTGGCAAAATTGGGCGCTGAAGTATTAAGCATTGACCGATCGTTGTTAGACGAAAGAATATCTGCAATGCCGGGAGTCTCTTTTCAAAAAGGGGATGCCTTTTCCCTCACTCCAGAAAAGTTCAAAGAGTCTCGAGACCACACTGACTGGCTCTTCAGCGACCTTGTGTGTTATCCCGAAAAACTTTTCGATTGGGTCATGATGTGGGTCGAATCAGGCATATGCAATAATTTTATGTGCACCCTGAAGTTTCAGGGGGACAGCGATTACCACATAGCCAAAAAATTTGCCGCCATTCCCCATAGCCAAGTGCTTCACCTGTTTCACAACAAGCATGAGTTGACCTGGATAAAACTGAAAGCCTGGGAACCAATCCTCGAATGAAACCCATTGACGCGAGCCTAAGCCCTAGGTAGGGCAGTGGCTGCCCCCCCGATGCAACCGCAACTGGTCCCTTCACCCAAAACGGTGAGGAGCACGTACATGTGGAATGTCATTGACATGATAAAACGCACGAACAGACTCAATGCAGGTTGGCCTGAGCATAAAGCCATGCAAAATTGCCTCACGAGATTAGGGCACATCTGAAAACCGTCCTTTCCCGCAAATGCGGCGTCACAATCTGTACACTTTTTTGTAGGAAGTCCAATTGAAAAAAGCGATTGCCTTTCGACATTCATAGAGCCAAACTACATCTTAGTAAGGTCGTCTCTGCTGATAGTGTCTTTCCAAGTCGAGTGACGGCGTGAACCTTCTACGGAGAATACGAAAACACATGAAACTGATTTCCTGGAACGTGAACGGAATTCGGGCCGTGGTGAAAAAAGAATTCGCGGCCTCTCTTGAAGAAATGAACCCTGAGGTGCTCTGTCTTCAAGAAACCAAAGCCCAAGATGATCAGGTCGTGGAAGCATTACAAGATATTTCCGGCTATTATATGTATACGAACTCAGCCATAAAAAAGGGGTATTCGGGAACAGCTATTCTGGCAAAAACGAAACCGCTGAACGTGACCACAGGCATCGGGATACCGAAACACGATCAAGAAGGGCGGGTATTGACGGCAGAGTTCAAAGACTACTTCCTGGTCAATACCTATGTACCGAATTCCCAGAACGGATTAAAACGCCTACCGTATAGACAACAGTGGGATCACGACATGTTGGCCTATCTGAAAGAGTTGGAAGCCAAGAAACCCGTGCTGTGGTGTGGGGATCTGAATGTCGCCCACAAACCACTAGACCTGAAAAACGATAAGGCCAACTACAACAAGACAGCCGGGTATACCCAGCAAGAAATTAACGGCATGGACAATTATCACAAGAGTGGATTCGTCGACTCTTTCAGACACTTTTATCCGGAAAAAGAGAAATACTCCTGGTGGAGCTATAGGATGAATGCCAGAGAGAAAAATGTCGGCTGGAGAATCGATTACTTTTTGATTTCTGCGCAATTCATGTCAAAGATTAAACACGCCTTTATCCTCAATGAAATCTACGACTCAGACCATTGTCCCGTTGGAGTAGAGCTATAAGAATAGGGGCAGAGTAGAGAGCTGGTGCTAACCGGGAACGTCAAAAGGTGTTGTGAGAAGCCCTGAGTGGGGAAAAAGATAAGTCGGAAATTCCTACAAATGTATTGATGAATTGTAGACAATTCCTTGTCTCCACCAACTGACAGAATGAGTGATGAGTCAACAATAGACTTGACCTGTACTCTAACTGAAACTTGGCAACGTCAGCTTCCGGGGAAAAAGTGATTAGCGGAATACAACCACACCGCGAGCACTTCGCTTTTGAAACATGGCGAATAAATATCCCCGTGGCAAGACCACGGGGTATTAGAAGAGCGTGAGTTGTCGCAGCTCTTCTGGCGGCTTACCTTGCTGTTGTACATACCG
>QIMB01000270.1 GCA_003233615.1 Nitrospirota bacterium | reverse complement strand
GGTGTATGAGGCTGAGACATGAATGGTTCTCCAACGATAAATGCGTGATAGCGTGAATTCTATTAATCGCCACCTAGAAAGGCATCTTCTTCATATTCAGGAACGACCTCTTGCGTGTCGATTCCTAGTCCCCCTTGAAAGGATTCTCGAATAGCCAAAATGTATTGGTGAGTTGGCGTCCCTTCGATGTCTTTACCAAACTGTTCTAGGAATCGGTTACTAGCATCCAAGCCATGTTGAAAATATCGAGCCAGAGGCCCTTCTGTAACCTGTTGCCAGGTGATGTAAATCAGAAACTCTTGAAACCATTTCGCCTGAGGCAAGTGTTCACCAAAATTTTGAAGGGCCTCGTAGGCGTGTTTGGCGTTCTGTCCTTGGTCGGTGGAAAAAATCTCTTCGGCTTCGAGGATGTCTGATTCCAGATCTCCGAGTTCTCCCTGTTGTTCTGCTTGCTGAAGGGCTTGGGTTGCTGCTATGGCTGGATCAAAATTCATAAAATTATAGTTGGTGGTTCAAAGTAATCGAGTAATCGTAGAGGAAAAGTCTCGTAGGTCTTTCAGTCGAGTTTGAATGATCTCATAGATTTGGCCGTAGTCGATTGTCCAATAGACATGGACTAACAGATTGCGAAATCTAGCCATTTGCTGTAGACGATCACATAAATCTGTAGAGATGATGCCTGCCTCATGCAATAAACTGAAACATCCCGCATATTCTTCTGGTGTTTTTTGTAATTGTTTTGCGGAGACGTGGAAACACAGTGCAAGCGCGGCTTCAATGGAGATGAGTAATCGGTAGCACGCAATATCCAAGGTGTCTTGATTGCTGACGAATTGGTCTTTGGTGAGGGGCTGAAGTTGTTCCAGGCGAACGAGCGACTCTTCAATTTCACGACAACGGGATCGGATGAGGTCAGCGTTGAGCGTCATGCAATAAAGGCATCCTTCGTACTTTGTCTGAGCAGCGGCGCTATATCGAGGTATTCACGAGCGGTCTGTTCCAAAATTGTGGCGTGCAGGTCAGGATGTTGGCACGTGAGAAGTTGTCCATGCAACGTATGGAACAAAAAGGAAAGAGGCGCGTGGTTGAGAATGCGAACGTCCACTGGAATATGCAATGCCGAACTCAAATGATGGGCCAATGTGATCATCTGGTCACTGGTTGGGAGTGAGTCGGTGGATTCATAATAGAGGCCAATATCGATATCATGCACTGTCTGCTGCTCTACAGCGGAACCATAGAGATAGGCAAATGCGAGATCGTGTTCTTTTTCCAATTGAGCCACGATGGTCTCAACGAGTGTGAGTCGATCAATGGTGTATGTTTGATAGGATTGGGGAAATACCGTTCGATTGCTCATGCATGCAGACTAGTCGCAATATATGATGTTGTCAATTCATTGCGTGAACGATGAAAGCCTTTGTTGTATGACTCAATACTCGAGTGGCAACTCTCCGATATGTTACTGGCACATAGGAGTAAGGAGCATGGATTTTTGAACGGAAAACAAAAATCTGGAAACCGTTCTTGTTCGTGGGATAGCTTCTGTACGTGTCGTATGGATTTCCTGACGGTGCTTGCAGAAGCCGTGGAGCAAGGTTTCACTCGAAGAGATACTGAACATCCAGCATTTTGCGGGTGTATTGATTGGCATTCGAGTGTGCATGGGGCGTATGCATTGTTAGCGGCAGCTCGCCTCACGGGACAAAGTCGTTGGGCAGAAGTGGTAGATGCAACTCTTACCATTGAGTGTCTGGATGCGGAATTAGAGTCTCTTCAAAAAGGAGATTTAGACCATGAATTGCCCTATGGCTATGCCTGGTTGTTGAAACTCGCAATAGAAAGGGAGCAGGAGTGGGGCAAAAAGGATTTAGTCCCGTTGGCCACTGAAGTTGCTTTGCGATTGGAACGATGGATCTTTTCTCTCTCCGCTGAAGAAGTTATCCAGCATGCCCAGCGAAGGGAATATGGCAATGTGTCATGGGCTTTGTTCAATCTGTGGGAATGGAGTCAATGGAAGGGCAACGTGGAATCGTGTGAGAAACTTCGAGCGTGTACTCGGTCGCACATGGTTTCTCTCAACGAGGAACTACCCCTTTCATATGACAACGTGACAGATGAGTTTTTCGCTGCGTCTCTTCAACGGACCAGAACTATTCTCACGATTCTTCCAAAAGCAGAAGCACTACAGTGGTATGAGTCGTTTTACTCCAAGAAGGTTTCTTTGAAACCGATGCACATGGCTCCTACTCCACATTCGGCAGGACTCAATTTCAGTCGAGCGTGGGGCTTCTGGACTCTCTATGCCTGCACAGGGAAAGCAATCTACAAGGAACTCTACGTCGACCATATTCTCACACACATGAACTTGCCTGAATGCTGGCGCAATGACTATCGTAAACATGCCCATTGGGTCCCCCAGTTCGGCATCTATGCGATTGCGTTAAGCCTGACAGCTGATCAGCACAAATAGGGATACAGTTCCACAGGCGAGATTTTCCCTTGCGTGGGAATGACCGTGTTGACGAAAGACACGCTTCTTCTTTGATTGAGAGGAGCGAGTACTTCTTGTGTCATGACAGGAGGACAGCGTTCTCAACGACTAGCCAAGAGGTTTTGCCTGTGGTCAGCTTGATGAGGACGTATTGGGGTGAGAGGAGTCACCGACTTAGTGAAGCTGATTCCTGAAGTCCATCCTTCCATGCAGTATGGCAACGATGAATATTTGGTTTTCGTCCACGCGGTATATAATGCTATGCTCGCCAATCTGATGAGACCTGTACCGTTCTGGAATATCGGGGCGGGAGTGGCCATACAGCGTAGGATTCCCTGCAATATGTTCAATGCCTGATTTCATCAGTGTTGAATATTTCAACACCTGCTTTTCGCCGTGTCGTTTAAGCGTATAGCGCTGAATAGCTTTGAAGTCCTTTTGTGCCCGCTCCGAAAGCCGCACGGCATATTTTATTTTAGCCATTCTCGCGTAAAACTTCGTCTGTCAGTTGGTCAATTAATCCTGGGCTGTACGGTTTGACGCGTCCGGCTTTAATATCGGCTTCGCCTTCGGCTAGGGTCGCATTGATCGTCGCGATGCGCTTTGAATGTGTGTCATTGTTCATGTGCAGGCGAAGCGCATCCTTGACCACTTCGGCATACGTGCTATACAGGCCGGTGTGAATCAGACCTTTCACATACGCTTCGTATGGATCACCCAAATCAATATTTGGCATGTCATGCCCTCCAATAATCAGAAAATGAACATAATTTGACTATTTATTGTACCAATTCTGTATGAAAAAGCAATATTTCCAAGTATACCAACAGAGTATGTCCTTCCGTTCTTCCTGCCGGGAGCCTGTCCGAAATAAGCGGGAATAGGAATTTCAAACGGCCTTTTTGACTGACCCGCAAAGTACCAAGGAGCTTGGTGAGGGGGCTATCAGGGATCTCCGCTTTCTGAAAGGTGGGGGGCACTCTGCGCAAAGGGCCTGACCGGCCTATTTTCTCACGATCGGGCCAGGCATGGTGAGCCATGGTGGCGTGTGGGCTGGGGATTATCCTAAAGACGGCAGT
>QIMB01000310.1 GCA_003233615.1 Nitrospirota bacterium | reverse complement strand
GGGGAGATCGCTCCCAGGAGTGGCTGAGGTAGAGCAATCATCACGATGAACATGACGAACGTGAGTTGAAGACGAATCTTATCAACGAGACCATGCAGATTCTGAAATGTTGGTTGTATGTTGCCAAGATACATAGGACGATCAGGGGGAATTGCTTCCATGTAAAAAGTTAGAACCCTGGATAATTTTCTGAAGACTCAGGTTTAAGTATCTGAATTCAGATGGTCAAGGATGATGTGTGCGTCGGCGAGGGGATCTGTCGTCATTGGTAAATGCGCGTGTTCTGTCACTTTTGTGAGGAGTCGTTGGGCGGCTTCTCGTATCGGCAAGGGAAAGGTGGTGTGTTCTTGGATTGTCCGAAGTTGATGCATGGCATCGCCTTGCCACGCTGGCAAGCGACGTTGCGCATTCCAATGTTGTGTGGCGATGGCAACCGCGCGTCTCGCACAGACACGAGCCAAGCCATCGTTCCCATTGTGGAGTCCCTCTGTGGCCTTTGCAAGCTCTTGTGTAATCTGTTCCTGCCAATGCATCAGACTTTTTGTGTGTGATGACGTCGATATAACTCGCGACGAGTACAGACTCGATGAATAGCCACGACATGATCTTGCCGATCAATGGAATACAGAATACGCCAATCGGCAACGGCATATTGAATGAGGCCTGGCAAGTCGGGGTGCAGCGGATCGTGACGAAGATTGCCTGCATTAGACGTCAACCATTTGGTTTTATCCAAAAGACGTTGGGCCATGGGCGGTTCGGCGGCCCGCAGGTCTTTGAGCACAGCAGGGAGATACGTGACACGATACCAGGGCATGGTGGGTTACCAGCGGAGGCCGAGTTGTTCAGCGATCTCATCCCCGGTCATGCGTTCTGAGGAGGCCAAGGATTCTTTGAGTCGGGCTCGAACGGTTTCGTCCAATGGCAATCCTACATCAGGGTCACCTAGCAGTTCGCAGAGACGATCATCCACGAGAGCAGTCACGAGTTTGGTGAAGTGTTCTTGAGACAGATCTGCAAGGTTCATGATGAAAGGTCCTCTGATTCAATTCTGTGCAAGTTTATGAGACAATGAATTTCAGAAATTACCAGCCTGCACGACATCATCCAAGTGGTTGATGTCGAGCCAATGTCCGACTGTGTAGAGGACTCGAACTGACTGATGTTGTTTCAGTAATTCTTGAAATAATGTGGCCATACCAGCTTTTCGGTGTTCTGGATCTGCGAGTAGTTTAGGCAATAGCATCAGCAATTGACTGGCTCCCGAAGCAGAGACTTTGAGGAATCCCATCCATACGCCGTGAATCTTGTCATGAGGGATCTTTGTGCTCAATTGCTTGAGATAAATATCAGTATGAAAGGTATTGCGAGAATTGGGGTCCGTACATTCAGCAAAGCCTCCCAGCCAGGTGTAACTGGTTTTTCCTTCCCAATCACTATCCACAAAAATGACAAAATCATCTTTTGCTTGGAGAAGCGCCTGTGGAATATATGAGTTGAACAAGACGTCTCCATAGGAAATGATGATGTCATGATCATAGTGACTGTTAGCTTGGAGTGCCTTTAATAAGGAGTCCAATTCACCGGTCTCGGCAAAGTCGTCATTGTCGATGTATGTCAGTTGAGGCAGATTCACGGCTTCTTTTTTATAGCCTCGAACCACGCTGATATCTTTGATCCCGACCATGTTATAGGCACCCATGATATGCGCAAGAATCGGCATCCCTCGGATCTCAATCATGGTCTTGGGCTTATCCTTGGTCAGTTCGCCCAGTCCATCCCCACGAGAAGCAGCGAGCACAATGGCTGATGTGCACTCGGCACTTTTCGGAAGATAGCGCTTTTCGGCTTCTTGAAGATCTGCTGCACCTTGGAGGCGAAACACTTCGGCAACCGGAACGATCTTGTCTTCGATGGATAAGAGATTTTCCTGTTCTTTGAGAATGCGGGCTGATGATTGCATGGTGGCGATGGCCGAACGAAGCATGTGATTCGCCCAAATAACCATTGAAATCCTATGCTGACGGAACACATCCGTAGGGGTGGAATAGTATTTCGTGGGAACAATGACCACGGGGCATCGGTCCCCCCATTCCTGCTTGAAGGCTAAGATTTCATCAGGTACGGCGAGTGCACTGTGCATCAAGATCCCATCAGCTCCAGCTTGATGATAGGCTTCGGCTCGTCGCATGGCTTCTGCCAATCCCCATCCACATATAAAGGCTTCTACTCGTGCGATGATGCAGAAATCCGGGTCTGACTGTGCATCTTTCCCTGCTTTAATTTTTCCACAAAATTCATCCATGTCGGCAAGGGGTTGAGCTTCACCTTTGAGGAAACTATTGGTTTTGGGAAACAGCTTATCTTCGATACAGACGGCGGCAATCTGTCGTTGTTCCAACTTCCGAATGAGGCGTTGCATATTATTGAAATTGCCGTATCCAGTGTCGCCGTCGAGCAAAATGGGAATTTGTGTGGCATCAGACATAAATTCCAAATTATCCAGGACTTGCGTCCAACTGGCTTCATTGTTGTCGCGTACGCCGAATTGTGCAGAAATGGAGAGCCCGCTTGCCCAGATCCCGTGAAAACCGGCCTCTTCGACAATTTTTGAACTGAGGCCATTGTGTGCTTCACAAATAAATTCGAGCTGTGAAGATAGAAGCAGTTTTTTGAATTGAGCGGTTTTATGTGATGTTGGTGTAATACTCATTGGAAGATTCCCTGTGTGATGAAAATGTGGAACACCACTCTACACGAAGGCGAATCCTGGCGCCAAACTTTCTCTCCGAATGTGAAAATGTTGGAGGGAGGGTGTGCGAGAAGACACTCAAAAGGCAAGGCCATCACCAATAGGTGATGGCCTTGCCTTTACACGCCAATGAGTTTAGGATATACGGCTGGTGATTTCGAGAAGATGATAGCCAAATTGTGTTTTAACAGGGCCATGGACTTTTCCAATCTCCTCATGAAATACCACGGCATCAAACTCCTTCACCATTTGACCGGGGCCGAATTCACCGAGATCTCCCCCTTGTTTGCCTGAAGGACAGGTCGAATGTTCCTTCGCGAGCGCCACAAAATCTCCGCCACCTTCAATTTGTGTTTTCAGGCTGTTACAGGTTTCTTCAGTGGCAACCAAAATGTGACGTGCCCTTGCTTTTGCCATGCGTGTTCTCCTTCATCTAGATATTTGGGTAAACGTCTTTTTCTCACGATTAGCGCACGAACGTCAAATTTCCATAAGGATTATTCAAAGAAAGAACATCCATGTAAATTTCTGTGGTAAGGGGGCAGAAAAAGCAGGTGAGACAGGCTCGGAGACTTCAAGCAATGATTCATACGAGTGGCGTGTGTAGAGTCGTTATCCACCGGGATTCATGGCCAGATAGTCATAAATGAAATCGAAGACGAGTTCGTCTACATAGTCATAGATTGCTTGGATGCCACCCGCTGTCACAACACCCTGTTCCCAGGTGATGGCATGTCCACTGGCGGAGTTGTGAGCAAGGGCCACCAGTTGGTGCATTTCAATATCGATCCGACAGGCGAAGCGCTTTGGGCCCAAAGGAAGAGCTGCCA
>QIMB01000485.1 GCA_003233615.1 Nitrospirota bacterium | reverse complement strand
TTCGACGCAGAGGCCGAAAGCTATTGCCCGTGCGGCGCCTCCCGATCCCAGCATCACGACCCCCTGACCGACGAGGTCAACACCTCCTTGCTGCAAAGCCTGAAGTGCGCCAGAGGCATCGGTGTTGGATCCTACTAAAATTCCACGGTCTTTGATGATGGTGTTGACCGAGCCGATGTGTTTAGCGGTGGTCTCGATAGAATCTAATAGCGGCAATATGGATACCTTGTGGGGAATCGTGACGCTGAATCCACGAATGTGCCCTAAGGCACGGATTCCCCGAATAGCGTTCTCCAGGTCTTCAACGGGAAATGCAAGATAGGCGAAATTTAAGCCCAATTTCTCAAAGGCCGCATTATGGATGGCCGGAGAGAGGGAGTGGTCGACGGGGTTTCCCAGAAGGCCACATAGTTGGGTCTGTGCAGTAATCGTCATGGCGCTCCTTACTTTTTCTCAACGTTTCGTCATGGTCAGCCAGCGTTATCATATAGACGTCAAGCGTAAGGCGTAAAGCGTGTGTGAGGCGAGGGAGAAGCGGAAGTGAAAAGTAAGAAGGTAGACGTGAAAAGCAAAGAATACAGAGTACGCAGGAAGAAGCGCCTGATCGATTCTGCCTCTTTTGCTTCTCACTTCTTTCAATTTCACTGAGTTGTGAGGTGAATAGGCTTTCGAAGCCCTTCACGTCTCACGTTGCACAATGGTTATTTCTGATGGAATGGGTGGAGGAAGTTCAGGAGGGGAAGGTGTATTCCGGAGAGTAGGGATCTACTCCCCGGATCTACACAGTGTGACGTCCGGTAAAGCTATCGTGACGATTTTTTCTTCGGGGCAGCTTTCTTCGCACGAACGGTTGCTTTTTTTGCTGGTTTCTTTTTGGCAACTTTAGCCATGAGATCACCTCCTTAAAAAAAAGTATAAGTAATTCTATTCACGTTTATCGGCAGGGATGTACAAATCATGAGAGTTTTCCGGATTTTTTTGCCGAGTGAGTCTGAGCAAGAGAGAAGTGAGATGGAAAAAGTGAGATGGGAGATGCAAAAGTGCGGAGCAAGAAGGTGCCTTTAAGAGGTGAGAAGGGAGAAGTCTAATGTGAGAAGTGAAAGAGGTAGAATTGGCAAATTCCTTTTTTTGCTCACTCTGCATTCCTCGCTTGGCACTTCTCCCTTCTCACTTCAGCTTCCCTATCGACGATGGCACTGTTTTGGGAAATCGAATGCGGAACGTAGTCCCCGCACCGACTGTGCTTTCAACGTCGATGGTTGCCTCATGCAATTCCACTAATTGTTTCACGATTGAGAGCCCTAACCCCAATCCTTCTGTACCGATTTCCGGTCTTCGATGTGCCTGGTAGAAGGCTTGGAAGAGGTGAGCTTGTGCTTCCTGTGGGATGCCGGGGCCAGTATCAGCGATGGACAAGAGAATGTGGTTTGGTGGCTCTTGGTAGGCAGAAACCGTGATGCGCCCATTGTCCGGCGTAAATTTATGAGCATTATGGATGAGATTTGTGACAATTTGGTGTAGGCGATCCGGATCTCCCCAGATCGTCAGATTCTCTTCTGTTGTCTCCATAAGCAACTCTTGGTGCTTTGTTTGGGTGAGCGGCAAGAATTCTTGGGTGATGTCTTCCAATAAGCTATTGAGGGACACGGTTTGATGGATGAGCCGAATTGTGCCGGCTTCGATGCGAGAGAGATCTAAGAGATCGCCAATCATTCGGGTCAAGCGATTGGCATTGGCGCTTATTCGCGTGAGGTACAGATGTTGGCGTTCTGTCAGGGGACCCACCATGCCATGCAGCATATTTTCCGTGAAGCCTTTGATTGAGGTGAGAGGCGTGCGTAGTTCATGCGAACAATGGGAGAGAAATTGGGATTTCATCTTGTCGAGTTCCCTGAGCCGGGTGTTGGCAGTTTCAAGGTCCTGATTGGCCTGTTGAAGTTCGACTGTACGTTCTTCGACTTTTGTTTCCAACCCGATATTCAGTGCTTCAATTTCGTCATAGGCCAGGGCAGTATCCAGGGCAATGGCCAATTGGTGTGCGACCGTGGAGAGTAAGCTTTGTTCTGACACTGAAAGTGACTTCGCTTGGTGGTTCCCAGCTACCAGCACCCCCAAGCGTTGATTTTGACTCACCAAGGCTAGAGCGATGCCTCTGTGTAGATGTCCCTCGATAAGAAGTCGGCGGGTTGTGGGATGAGCCTGATCGACAGTATGTTGGACCTGTTCAATGATGATCGGTTCGGGGCTGTTGAGGGTGGTATACAAAAGGTCATGCGGTGTCGCAGGAATCATCAGGCCTTGAAGATTTGATGCCCAGGCATCAGGCCCACCATGTGTGTAAATTTTGTCAAACTGTTGGTGCTCTGCATTCCATAGAGCGATCCAGGCGTGGTCGTAATGAAGTGATTGTACGATAGCTTGAAGGCCAGCCTGAATGATTGATTCCTGGTTGAGCGTTGAGCTGATTTGGAGGGTCAGTTCATGAAGCATGGTCAATTCGTCGACGTGTCGCCGGACTTCAACCAGACTGTGTTCTTGCTGGAGATAGGCCTCTCTGAGTTCTTCATGCTGCAGCTCGGCTGAGGCCAATTGTTCTTGAATGATCGTGCCCCGTTCTTGGAGTTCTTTCCTGTCGTTCCAGATTCGTCCGGTTAATGGCATCATGATGAGCGGCAAGAGCGACAGTGCGGCATGAGTCCACCATGGCAAGTGAGGGGCAAAAGTCATCGTGAGGCCTAACATGACAAGACCTAGGGCCGTTCCTCCCAGAACCCAGTTTACAATGGGTGGAGTTTGCGGGGTCCATGTAAAGGTCCATTCGCAATAGGGTGCCCCCTCGGCGATACAAGAGTTGTCTTGGATGGTAGTTGGTGGTTGTCCGAACATGCTGGCCGGGACTTGGGAGATTGTGGCCTTGGTGGTATCGCAGACGCGTTCGGCACATCCGCGAAGATAGGGGCCGAATTGAGCTGAGGCCGATTCCGAAAATTGCATACGCATGACGGCATGGCCATTGGTGACGGAGATGATTTCAGGTTTGAGCGAGCCTTTCGTGAATTTCTCGACAAAGTAAGGAAACAACCGATAAATTTGGACAATCGAAAAAGGACGTCCGAGAATCTGCACAATGGGGGATAAAAACTTTTCTCGTCCCATCGTGAAATGGTAATCAGGCTGTTCAGAGAGTTGAATAGAAAATTCAGCCAAAAACATCACAAATTCATATGAATAGCTATTCCAGGGATTTTTTAAAAAATCGACGGTCACATGATAGGTTCGGTCAGGAATCCGTTCATTCAAGAGCCACACAAGTTTCTCTAAGGCTGCTGGAGCGGCTTCGACACCGTGTTTGCGGGTGACGAGGGTTTCCAGATATTCCAAGTTGGCCCGCACGGTGATCCCGCTGACATCTTGAATAGTCCCACCCTGGTGATCCCGTCCGAATGGGCGAAATTCCATGAGCGTAGAGTCATGACCTTCCTTATGAGGGGGTCCTTCTCAAGGAGACTGTAAAGGAAAAGAAGATAATGGTGAAGGGGTGGGGAGAAAATTAGGGACTTGGGAAATACCAATATACCGAGAACACTTTCAGATTGAGGTCAGATTTGGTCGATTGGATTGAGCAACACCGCAGGAATAGTTGGACTATTTTGAGGATGTTGTGAATGAGAATCGACCAAAGATGGCCTGAAGATGGAAGTGAGATGGTGTATTGGTATTTTCCACGTCCCTTAGGCCAAGAAACTAAAAATTCACTCGAAAAGATAAGGCCCCTACGTGTAGGGTGGTGTCCCATTCCCCGTTTAGAACAGGTTGTCTATTATTGTTGATTCCTCGCGTGTTATACAGCAAGACCTGATAGGCGAGATCGATCCCCATGGCCTTGGCCCCGAAGCTGTCGCAAGGGAGTACTCCCAAAAATTTCCCCGGTGCGTGACAGAGAAATCCAAGTCCGGCTGATAAGGCGTGATAATCGGAATCCGGGTTTGAGGGATTAAAGTCGCGACTCGAGACCGGGCTTTCAGAATAGACGTATCCTGCTCGTAGCGAGACATCCCATTTTGGCAGGAGAGCAGGGGAGAGAGCTTTAAATTCGGTTCCCACCA
>QIMB01000184.1 GCA_003233615.1 Nitrospirota bacterium | reverse complement strand
GCGCGAGCTTTGCGGATGATGCGGAGGAGGACGGTTTGGCCTGGATTGACTTTCTCTAGAGCTTCTGAGAATTTTGCAACGCTTCTGATAGTTTGACGATTGACTTCAGTAATGAAATCGCCTTCTTGAATCCCTTCCGAATGGGCGAGGCCGCCTCGCTCGACTTTTGAGACTAAGACACCAATCGTTTCTTTCAGTTCAAACTCTTCAGCCAATGCGGCGGTGAGACTTTGCACATCCAATCCTAATTTTTTTTGCGAGGGGAGGGAGGCAAGCGTGGGTTTCCCTGGCCGTTCAGCCATCGGTACGTGGTAAATCATTTCTTTGCCGTCCCGAAGGACTCGGATCTTGGCTTTGTCCCCAGGACCGACTTGTGCAACTAAACGGGAGAGCTGGTTAGGTGAGTCCACCGGCTGATCATCTACCGTTAAGATGATGTCGCCGGGCTTAATACCTGCTGCATGGGCCGGATCGTCTTCATAGACTTCATTGATCAAGACCCCATGTCCTTGCTTAATCCCAAATTGCTTGGACAGTTCTTTTGTTAAGGCTTGAATGCCTACGCCCAACCAACCTCTGACGACGCGACCCTGCGAGATCAATTGATCTACTACACGGGAGACCATGTCTGCTGGAATGGAAAATCCAATGCCTTGGGCCATATGGATAATGGCCGTATTAATTCCAATCACTTCGCCACGAAGATTAAATAAAGGACCACCTGAATTTCCCGGGTTAATCGCGGCATCGGTTTGAATAAAGTTTTCATATTTCGACAAATTTAACCGTTCTCGTCCTATGCCGCTGATCACTCCTAAGGTGACTGTTCGATCTAAACCCATGGGATTGCCCACAGCTAAGACCCATTGACCAACTTTTAAGGATGAGGAGTCGCCAAACTTCGCCGCTGGCAATTTGCGATCGGTCTCGATTTTCAGGACGGCAATGTCGGTTTCTTTATCACGCCCAATGATTCGGGCAATTTGATGTGTTTTATCTGAAAGGCGAACTTCAGCCTCTCTGGTATCTTCACCCACGACATGATTATTTGTCACAATAATGCCGTCTTCTCGAATGATGACTCCTGAGCCGCTTCCTTGCCTGTATGAGCCTCGACGTTTAAATCCTTGAGATGAGGTAATTTCACGAATAGGAGTAATATTCACGACCATTGGCGTGACGCGTTCAGCTAAGCGTGTAATAGTAAACTGAATATCTTCCAGGACTTGAAGGCCGCGAAGCTCTTTCTCTGTCGGTGGACTCGACCAAGAAAGGCTTATGCATGAACATGCATAAATAAAGAGACAAAGAGCTATTCTCGATAAATAATTCATGTATTTCTTTATATATTTAAATGTCGCATAATAAATATTATGTTAAGTAGAAAAGAGGCTCATCTTAGGTTCCGTCCCCTTTGCTAACCGAGGGATATTCTCCCGATGACCGTACAAAATTAATGCAAGAATGCATAATGAAAAAATCACTAACGGAAGATCTTCTCTTAATACAAAGGCCAGAATTGGAAATCCTAAGAAAGCGGCCAATGCTCCTCCAGATGAAAATTGAAATAATATCACAGCGCCAATCCATATTCCCAACACACAGACCCCAAGAAAAGGTTCAATTCCAAAAACTGAACCAAGGGCCGTAGCCACTCCTTTTCCACCTTTCAATACTAAAAACACAGAAAAAATATGCCCGAGAATGACAGAAAGCCCAATAGCCAGCACCCATGGTCTTGGAGCACCTATGGCCTGAGCCAGCCACACTGCAATCACGCCTTTTCCAATATCGCCTATGAGAGTGAGAATTCCAGCTTTTTTACCGGAGACTCGCAAGACATTGGTAAATCCAATGTTTTTACTGCCACTACTCCTTGGATCTTGCTCTCCTAATGCTTGACTGACAAGCAATCCAGATGGAATAGAGCCAAGTATGTAGGCTCCTAAGGCTGCTAGCATGTACCAATACATGTTCTGGCCTCTTCGTGAACCACTACCAGTATTGTGGGCTAATTTTTTTGAAAATGAGAACGAGGTAGCGCCAGCCGGAAACTAAGGAAAAGACTAAAGCCATATACAGAAGAAGAATTCCGACTGATGAGAGGATGATCTGTACGTCAGGCCATGTCCCTTGCAGCATAAGGCACAGGATTCCTCCAATTTGACCTACTACTTTAAATTTTCCGAGGGAATCGGCAGGAACGATAAATCCTTCTCTCGCGGCAACGGCACGTGCTCCGGTGATAATCAATTCACGAGCAATCATGACAATTGCAAGCCAAACAGCGACTTGTTGAACGTGCACCAGAAGAATGAGTCCAGAGGCGACAAGTAATTTGTCAGCGACAGGATCAAGTAATTTTCCAAGATTGGTAATTTGCCCACTGCGTCGCGCTAAGTAGCCATCTAAAAAATCGGTAAATGCCGCAGCACCAAAAACCAGTGTTGCCCAGAATATTCGTTCTGGTGTCTGCTCTAAATATAACCAGACAAACACTGGAATGAGTAAAATTCGTAGGAGTGTAAGAGAATTCGGAAGATTCAGGCTTGATTCCCCTTCTAGCAATCGAGGATGAGCAGCTTTTGCCTTGATCATGTCTGCTTGATTCATTCTTGATGTTCAGATCACAATTCAGGTTAATGGAGGGTAATTTCCTTTTCCGGAAACTTCCCAAATTGCTTGAAGTTGGACAAGTAATCCCCGTAGCTCTCCCAATCGTACCATATTAGGGCCATCAGATAAGGCCTCTTCTGGTTGAGGATGGACTTCCATAAAAAACCCATCGCACCCAACGGCTGCTGCGGCTCTTGCCAACGGAGCTAAAAATTCCCGTTGCCCCGATGAACAGGTTCCTCCCCCACCTGGTAATTGCACACTATGCGTGGCATCAAAAATCACTGGATACCCGAGATTTCGCATAACAGGCAAAGAGCGCATATCCACCACGAGATTTTGATAGCCGAAACTGGCACCTCGCTCGGTTAAGCAGATATTTGTGGTTCCGGCTTCTTCAAGTTTTTTGACCACATTGCTCATATCCCATGGTGACAAAAACTGTCCTTTTTTGACATTGACCACTCGACCAGATTTGGCCGCAGCACAAAGCAAGTCTGTTTGCCGACAGAGAAAGGCCGGGATTTGCAAGATATCGACGATTTCTGCAACGTGAGGAACATCTTGAACTTCGTGAATATCCGTAAGAATAGGCACACCTACTTCCTTTTTGACCTTCTCTAGGATTTTTAATCCAGTGCTCAGCCCCAACCCACGAAAGGAGGAGATCGACGTCCGGTTGGCTTTATCATAGGATGACTTAAAGATGTAGGGAATTTTTAAATCTTGCGCTATTGTAGCGATGGCGTTCGCGGTTTCTAGAACAAGAGCTTCGCTTTCAATCACACAGGGACCCGCAATCAAAATATGCGGAGAGTTCCCACCTATGGGAATGGAGCCGACATGAACAATATTGGAAGACGCCATGAGGTTACGTGCCGAATTTTCGTTGAAGTGCCGCCCCGATGAATGCTGTAAACAATGGATGCGGAGAACACAGGCGTGAGTGAAATTCTGGATGAAATTGTGTGCCGACAAACCAGGGATGCCCCTGGAGCTCAATGATTTCCACGAGTCGACCATCCGGAGAGGTCCCGCTAATAATTAACCCTTTTGCCGTTAACGCATCGCGGTAATCGTTATTGAATTCATACCGATGGCGATGACGTTCGTGGATGTCAGATTGTTCATACGCCTTCGATGCCAATGTTTCGATGCCAATGTGCCAGGAACGAGTGTGCATGGGAAGGAACCTAAGCGCATCGTCCCGCCTTTATCCTTGATGGATCGTTGTTCAGGCAGTAAATCAATCACAGCATGAGGAGTCTCTGCATGAAATTCGCCACTATTGGCTTCTTCGAGTCCAGCAAGATGCCGCGCAATTTCAATAACAGCACATTGCATTCCCAGACAAATACCTAGAAATGGAAGACGTTTTTCTCGCACATAACGAATGGTTTCAACTTTGCCTTCAATGCCACGAAGGCCGAATCCTCCAGGAATGAGGACTCCATCGACATCGGCCAAGAGTCGCTCAGGGCCATTCTTTTC
>QIMB01000256.1 GCA_003233615.1 Nitrospirota bacterium | reverse complement strand
TACACGGTAACAGCATGCCCAAACATGATGGGATCTGACACCTTCATCATCGTGGCTTTCAGGTGCAAGGACAACA
Source organism: Nitrospirota bacterium (assembly GCA_003233615.1). Classification (GTDB taxonomy): domain Bacteria; phylum Nitrospirota; class Nitrospiria; order Nitrospirales; family UBA8639; genus Nitrospira_E. The sequence continues at coordinate 4,744 of QIMB01000256.1, read as the reverse complement.
AGATGTCGCTTTTCTTAGCTTCTTCAATCTGATCCTTAAAAAATTGGCGTAACGCGCTGACGCTCATCTTTGTCGCATCAACCACATCACCGTTGTCGAAGGTCAGATTCTCTTTCAAAACCTTGGGATTGCCGTCGGCGCCAACAAATTCGATACGGCCTTTCCCCGCCGACTGCTCCGTAATAGTTACTGATTTTTCGTTCGCAAAAAAGTCTCCGTTTGGCATATGCGCAACGTGCGTTCGGGAATCGTTGCTCCACTTGCCCATTCTATGTGGATTTTTTTGGGCATATTGCTTCACTGATTCAGAAGCTCGACGATCGGAGTTGCCCTGCCGCAACACCGGATTCACCGCGCTACCTTTCACCTTATCGAATTTGGCTTTAATCGCCTTTTCCTCATCATTTTGTGGATCTTCCGGGTAGTCCGGGATCGCATAGCCCTGGGATTGCAGCTCTTTCACGGCCGCCTGTATTTGAGGGAGAGAGGCACTAATGTTCGGAAGTTTAATCACATTGGCTTCCGGCTTCATGACCAGCTCACCCAATAATGCGAGGTCATCGGGCTGCTGCTGCTCCGGCTTCAATTTGTCAGGAAATTGCGCAATGATTCGACCGGCCAGTGAAATGTCTTTCGTGCCGATATTCACACCAGCCGTCTTAGCAAAGGATTGAATAATCGGCAAAAACGATCCACTCGCCAATTGTGGCGCTTCGTCTACTTGGGTATAAATGATATCCGGTTGTACTGACATAACATTGTCTCCAAAAGAAGAAATGACTGAAAAAACTCTCTAACCAGCAAATAGTAAACACCGAGAATTTACAAAGCCTGTGATTTTATAAAGATTTTTCCAAAGTGGCAATCAACCAAAAGGTCCAGACAGGAGGGAGAGCCTAAAGACTCAGACAAGAAATATTGGGTAGGAATACGTCTAGGCTTTAGAAGAAGAGAATCGATAAAAGTTATTATATTTCAAATACTTGAAGCTCATAGCCAAAGCAGCAAGTCTTGTCGGTGGAAAATGTAATCCCTCTTTTTACGTTAGTTCCTTTCGCGCATAGCTTTGGCCAAGGTTTTATCCAAAGTCAGGAGTTCCGCATTCAACTCTCTAGACAACCACACATACGATGCATCGTAAACGACTTTTCTTCAGCGATTGCGAGTGTCGCCATAAGGTCCACGTGAATAAAGGAGATCGACATGCGGTTAGCCAACTGTAACCCTGTGAGTAACAATTCCCGTTTGGTCGGGTGTCGTCTGATTTTGATCAGACAGACATTCGTCAACTCAAAAGGCATCAGGTGTGGTGCGGCCAGTTCGTGCTCTTGAATGTTGGTCACGATCCTCTGGCCTTCAGGTTCTCCAAATACAATGGCGGCTAGAGCTGACGTGTCAATGACCTTGACGGGCATCTCTATCCTTACGAATGATCGCCACAGACTCACTCGGCGTTTTGAGCCCTGCCTGGCGGATTTGCATCCACACATCTTTAGGGCTCAGTGGCGACTCTTGCGTTACACTCGATTCAATGATTGAGAGCAGTTCCCCTTGAAGTGAGCGATGGTGCTTCGCTGCCCGTTGCCGCAAAGATTCAACCCATTCATCGGGAACATTTTTGATGGAAAGGTTTGCAGGCATCACAATCTCCTTAATGGTTCCATAATGGATTCATTATAGTTTACTCCTGGTGATGCATCAACTATTCGCCAGGTTGGTGATAAAATGTCAGAAGGAGGTGTAGTCATGCGAACCAATATTGTTTTAGATGAAAAACTTGTTCAAGCGGCTTTTAAGTATTCCAAGGGGAAAACTAAATGTGACTTAGTCCACCAAGCACTTCAGGAATTTGCGGAACATCATCGACGCCGTGATGTGCGAAAGCTTAGGGATACGGTCAAAATCCGACAGAGATATGACCACAAGAAACTTCGGACCGAGCAGTCCTAAGGGCCTGTCAAGAAATAACCTTACCATCTCGCATCCCATCTTCGGGCCATCTTTGAACGCGCCTCAATCGAAAAAACCTCACCATAGCCCAGGCTATGCCTCGGCTTTTCCTCAATCGTTCCGTCCAAATCTGGCCCAAATCTTGGCGCGAGATTGCGAAGGTTATTTCTTGACAGGCCCTAAGCATGTATTTGGTCGACACCTCTGTATAGTTGGATTATTTTCGCAATGGATCAACGCAAGCCATCATAGAGAATACACAAAACTCGTGGTCGCCTCGTACGTGATGAGAGGTTTTTGAAATTCCTCGGTGCGTGAAGAGCTTCCGCAGACTTTCGTAATCCAAGTTCGGTCTGGATTAAATGAGGTACTCGTCATATTTCATGACAAATGACGATAGACATGTCATTTACACTCCCAAGATTTTGCAGGAATGTAGCGAACATGTTAGGATATTTTCATAGCTTTTCGCTGCTGTATCGTCAGTGATAAATATCGTTAACCGGTTTTGGATTTACCTCTCAGGTTTTGTTACACGCTACAGTGTTTCAGTATTTTCACGGTGTACGACGCCGTTTTTTATTGTGTGCTGTTTGCCAATCAGGCAGCCGAAAACATCCCGTGCCTTATCTCTCTAGGAGAAGAACCTAGCTAACTATGACCGACTTTGTTCATCGCCATATTGGGTTGTCTGACAGTGACATTCAGGACATGTTAAGCACGCTGGGCCTACCGTCTCTTGATGCACTCGTTCAAGCCACTGTGCCTCAAGATATCCGTCTTACCCAACCCTTGAATCTTCCAGCAGCCAAGTCTGAAGAAGATATGCTTGCCGAGCTTCGTCAGATAAGCACACACAATCAACGATACCGATCCTTTATCGGCATGGGGTACTACGATTGTCTCACACCTCCAGTGATTGCCAGGAATATTTTGGAAAATCCCGCCTGGTATACCCAATACACTCCGTATCAAGCAGAAATTGCGCAGGGGCGATTGGAAGCCTTACTCAATTTTCAAACAATGGTGGCCGATCTGACCGGCCTTCCGCTGGCCAATGCTTCGTTGTTGGACGAGGCCACCGCTGCAGCAGAAGCCATGAGCATGTGCCGCGTCCTGAGTACAGTACAGGGACAGACGTTTTTTGTGGCCGAGGACTGTCATCCTCAAACGCTAGCGGTATTGCAGACACGAGCGCAGCCATTGAATATCGTCATCACAGTCGGCAATCCCGATACCGTGAATTTTTCAGAGGGCAGTATTTTTGGCGTACTCCTATCGTATCCATCAACTGACGGTGCGCTTCGGTCATATGAAGGATTAGTTCGTGAAGCTCATGCAGCCGGTGCATTTGTTGTGGCGGCGACCGATCTTCTCGCCCTCACGCTCTTAGTGCCACCAGGCGAGTGGGGAGCAGATATTGCCGTGGGCTCTTCACAGCGTTTCGGCATCCCCATGGGATATGGCGGGCCGCATGCAGCATTTATAGCGACACAAGAAAAGTTTAAACGACAGATCCCCGGACGGGTCGTCGGTGTGTCCAAAGATACCCATGGGCAGAAAGCCTATCGGCTGGCCTTGCAAACCCGTGAACAACATATTCGACGAGACCGGGCCACCAGCAATATTTGCACAGCTCAAGTACTCTTGGCCAATATGGCCAGTATGTATGCGGTCTACCATGGCCCCGAAGGGTTGAAAGCCATTGCCACCCATATTCATCACCTGACTAATGTCACGGCAGAAGGCCTACGCCGCCTTGGGTGTGAACTCAGTTCATCAGCCTTTTTCGATACTATCCGCGTACGATGCGCCTCCTTTTCTACCGAGGAAATCGTACAGAAGACCCAACAAGCCTCTATCAATCTTCGACGATTTGAAGATGACACATTTGGCATATCACTTGATGAAACGACGACAGTCCAAGAAGTCAGCCAAATCCTGACAGTTTTCTCTCAGAGCGAGTCATTGCCATTTTCCATCGACCAATTACTCGACGAACACACAAGCGCGATCCCAACCGCACTCCAGCGACAGTCACCCTATCTGACGCATCCCGTGTTTCACGACTATCATTCTGAGCATGAGCTTTTGCGATATATGTACCGATTGCAATCGAAAGATCTTTCGCTCGTGCATTCCATGATTCCGTTGGGCTCCTGCACCATGAAACTGAATGCCACAGCGGAGATGATTCCCGTGACATGGCCGGAGTTCAGCCAGTTACATCCATTTGTCCCTACCGAACAAGCCAAAGGGTACCAACTCTTGACGCAACAGTTGGAAGCCTGGCTGGCAGACATTACTGGATTTTCGGCCGTCTCCTTGCAACCGAACGCAGGCTCACAAGGCGAATATGCCGGGTTAATGGTGATCCGTGCGTATCACGAACAACGTGGACAACCGCAACGAAATGTCTGCCTGATTCCGGTCTCGGCTCATGGCACAAATCCAGCCAGTGCGGTTATCGCCGGGATGCAGGTCGTACCCGTAACATGTGATAGCGACGGCAATATTGATTTGCAAGATTTGCACAACAAGTGCGAACAGTATCACGATACGTTAGCCGCCTTTATGGTGACTTATCCTTCAACGCATGGGGTCTTTGAAGAAACGATCCGTCAGGTCTGTGCGACCGTGCATGATCACGGGGGGCAAGTCTACATGGACGGCGCGAATATGAATGCCATGGTTGGCCTGGTGCAACCAGGGAATATTGGCGCCGACGTGTGCCATCTTAATCTACATAAAACCTTTTGTATCCCCCATGGCGGAGGAGGGCCAGGGATGGGGC
>QIMB01000309.1 GCA_003233615.1 Nitrospirota bacterium | reverse complement strand
GCAATTGATGTGCAGAGGGAATATACAAATTATGTGGTCACCTTTTAGGTGATGAGTTAATTTTTATATTTCCTAGGTGCGTCAAGGGGTTGTGCAGACTTTCGTGATCCAACTGCGGTTTTTAGGTTGAATCACCCCGCCGGGTGAACTCTGTGTATTCCATGAACACTTAGGTAATATTTGGTAGAGAAAAGGAAGCCCCTCATGCGGTGAAGCAGGGCGAGATCCTGGGAGAGAACGGATAGAGACTTATGGTGCAGCTTCCGCCATTTTTTTTCCTGTCGTTGACTCAGATTGAAGTCTGGCCACACGATCAGCTTCTAGAATAAGTCCGTCTAGAACAAGATGCCAATGTGTTGCAGTGCTCAGGGATTTTTCGAAGAGACTCCCTCCTTCTTGTGTTTCTATGTCTAGAAAATTGACGACAAGGAGAGGTTCGTCTTCATCATGGACAGCGACGAGCAAATCAATGCGTTGGTTCTCTTCACCGGAAGAGCCGATATGTAGGCTGTGAATGAGGGATTCTTTTTTGACGTGAAGCTCTTTTCCATACGTCACGATTTGCTTGGGATAACTACGTTTTCCTTCGCCCAGCATCTCTCCATTTTTGATCAAATAGGATCCGACTAAGTCGGCGATTGGAAACACCCGTGGTGGAGAGGATGGTGATGAGAATAGACACACTTGACGAGTACGTTCATTGACAGCCAATCCGCCGAGGTCATCGTTCCCCATAAACATTTGAGATGGGAAAAAGTCGGTACCCTCGATAGCCTTGGTCGATGTGTTTTGCCCTTGGGGATTATGGCTTAAGATGAAAAAGATACCCCCGATGATGATCGTGATCCCGGTCCCGAACCCAAGAAAAAGAACTAGAGTGTCCATAAGATAGTGAAGAAACTGGCTTGTGCGTTAACGAACGAAATAATTTCTTGTGATGGCTGGCATGACTTTCACGAAATGTGAGAAGGAATATTCGATATATTCAAGATGCGCAGCACTGGGGTATGTATACTATTCGGTCAGTCCATAGAATCCCTTGATGAGTTTTTCAGGATACTTTCACTTTGAAAAGTAAGGAGTTATCAAGAAACTGTGGTGTTTCAGTAAGGGTTTCTCTTGGTGTGCTTTGCCGGTTCATTGAAAAGAATCTCGCAATCGACTGGCTTGAAAATTTGAGAATGGAGCAGCCTGGTTTTTCTTGTACGACGCATGAGATTCGTTGAAGTTCCCAAGGTCGTTTGGTAAGCTGCGGGTCCTGTTTTTCATCATTTATTTCACGTCACAGCGATAGGGGACATCATGGCACAGTTGGGAAAAGCGCTGATTAGCGTCTCGGATAAGACCGGGGTAGAAACGATGGCAAAGGGATTGGTCGGGCTTGGGGCCGATATTCTCTCAACCGGAGGAACTGCCAAAATGCTTCAGGATGCGGGTGTCGAGGTCACGGAAGTGGCCCAATATACGGGCTTTCCAGAAATTATGAATGGGCGAGTGAAAACATTGCACCCCAAGATTCATGGAGGGCTCTTAGGACGGCGTTCAGTCGACGCACATATGCAACAGATGAAAGAGCAGGGCATTTCACCTATTGATGTGGTGGTCGTGAATCTGTATCCATTTGAGTCCACGATTGCCAAGCCAGGTTGTACCTTTGAAGAAGCCATTGAGCATATTGATATTGGAGGTCCATCGATGCTGCGCTCGGCAGCGAAAAATCATGAGGATGTCTTAGTCGTTGTTGACCCTCAAGATTATACACGGGTTCTGGAAGCCTTACAGTCAAAAACGGTCTCCTTGAGTTTGCGGCGCGAACTGGCAAAAAAAGTGTTCTTCCATACGGCTCAGTATGACAGTGTGATTGCCAATTATCTCAATTCTCAATTGACTCAATCCTCTGAACAGAAATTCCCCTCACTGTTTACCCTGACGTATGAAAAAGTTAATGATCTCCGGTATGGCGAAAACCCCCATCAAGCCGCGGCAATCTATCACGATCGTCAGTCCAAAGAGGCCTCAGTCTGTCAAGCCAGACAACTGCATGGCAAAGCCATGTCCTACAACAATTATTTGGATGCCAATTCGGCATTGGAGCTAGCCAAGGAATTTGATGACACCGTTGTGGTCATCGTCAAACACAACAATCCTTGCGGGGTCGCGTTGGGCGACACTGCCGTGGAAGCCTATGTGCGAGCGCGGGAAACCGATCCGACATCGGCGTTTGGTGGAGTGATTGCCTGCAATCGAGATGTGGATCTGGCAATGGCCAAGGAAGTCACATCCACGTTTGTGGAAGTCTTGATTGCCCCGTCATTTTCTGAAGAGGCTTTGAGTGAATTGCAACGAAAAAAAGATTTGCGACTCCTTGCGGTCGGGACATTGGAAACCGCTCAACGCGATGGCTTGGATATGAAAAAAATTGTGGGTGGAATGTTGGTGCAAGATCGAGACATGGGATCGCTGCGGGAACTCGGTGACTTAACCATTCCCTCTCAACGGCAGCCTACCAATGATGAATATCAAGCCTGTGATTTTGCGTGGAAAGTCTGCAAACATGTAAAATCGAATGCGATTGTCTTTGCCACGTCTCAGCAAACCGTTGGGATTGGCGCGGGACAAATGAGCCGTGTCGATTCCGTGAAGCTGGCGCAGATGAAAGCAAATCTGCCGATTAAAGGCTGCGCGATGGCGTCGGATGCCTTTTTCCCGTTTCGTGATGGCATTGACGCTGCAGTGAGTGCTGGGATAACGGCAGTCATTCAGCCAGGTGGCTCCATTCGGGATAAAGAAATCATTCAAGCGGTGGATGAACAACACGTGGCCATGATCCTCACTGGTATGCGCCATTTTCGTCATTAGTCGAGTATGATAACTTTCAACGTACATATTTCAGGACTCCCTCGCCCTTGAGGAAGAGGGCTGGGGTGAGGGTGAATGGCGTATGTGATAGTGAGATCACGACAGCTTTCTCGCATACCCAAAATTCACCGCTTTCATCAGTTCTCAACAATCATGAAACTTCTAGTTATTGGCAATGGTGGGCGTGAACATGCGCTCGTGTGGAAACTGGCGCAATCACCTCGGGTGTCCAAAATCTATTGTGCGCCAGGAAATGCTGGCATTGCCCAGTTGGCCGAATGTGTTCCATTGAAGGTGGATGACTTGCCGGGTCTTCAGGCGTTTGCCAAAGATCATGCTATTGACCTTACAATCGTCGGACCTGAGCTACCTTTGTCGTTAGGGATTGCTGACGAATTTCGAAAGGCCAAATTGCGAATTTTCGGGCCAACTCGCAATGCTGCGCGAATCGAATCCAGCAAATCTTTCGCAAAAGAACTGATGGTACGCGAACATATTCCTACAGCAGCTTCTCGAACGTTCGATAGGTTAGACTCAGCCGTGACATGGCTGGAAACATGTGAGATGCCTATCGTGGTGAAGGCCGATGGCCTGGCGCAGGGGAAAGGGGTCATCATTTGTGCGACTACAGTCGAAGCTCAAGAGGCGGTCAGCAGCATGTTGGATGATCAGCGGTTTGGCGAAGCAGCATGTTGGATGATCAGCGGTTTGGCGAAGCTGGCGCGCGAGTGGTTCTTGAGGAATTTCTAGAAGGCGAAGAACTCACGGTGATGGCTTTTGCCGATGGGCGCACGGTCATTCCCATGATTCCAGCGCAAGATCATAAACGAATTGGTGAAGGCGATACCGGACCGAATACCGGTGGTATGGGAGCCTATGCACCGGCTCCGCTGGCTAGCCCGGAACTTCAGAGACGAATTCTAGAAGAAGTGTTGCAGCCCGCAGTGACAGGCTTATCTAGAGTGGGGAGTCCATTTTATGGTGTGCTGTATGCGGGTCTCATGGTCAAAGATGGAAAACCCTATGCGCTTGAATTTAATGCAAGATTTGGTGATCCTGAAACGCAAGTCGTGTTACCGCTTTTACAAACCGATCTATTGGATATCATCGAAGCGGTGGTCGAACATCGTTTGGATCAAATCAAGATAGCGTGGCACGATCAAACTGCCGTGTGTGTGGTGCTCACGTCTGAGGGCTATCCTGGTTCCTATAAGACCGGCTTGCCAATTGCAGGTCTTCCGGAACAACCTTCTGAATCAGTCGTGGTCTTTCATGCGGGTACGATTCAGTCGGAACAGAGTATCCTGACGAATGGCGGAAGAGTGTTGGGGGTGACGGCTTTAGCTGATACGATCAAAAGTGCACAAGCACAAGCCTACGCCGCGTTAGCCCCAATCAACTTTCAGGGTCGTTATTACCGCTCCGATATCGCCCACAGAGTGCTTTCAGACAGTTCGATTCATTGACCAGCAACTTGAGCCTCTGTCACTCCTGTGAATTGTCAGCAGGAATTTTTTTGCCAACATGGCTACTATCCTTTCTTTTCACTCCCCGCTCTCTCTACATATCATTGAACAGACCGTGTCATGCGTGCAAGCGGGAGGGGTCTTAGCCCTTCCCACGGATAGCTATTATGCCTTAGCGGTTGGCGCCTTTCAGCCAATTGCACTGAAGCGTCTGCTGTGTATTAAAGCCGATCGCAATCAGAAGCCCTTCCCTGTTTTAATAGGGGATATCTCTCAACTGGATCAATTGGTCGTCGAGGTTCCGGAAATTGCCAGAAAACTCATACAGCAATTCTGGCCGGGACTCTTAACTTTGGTGCTCAGAGCCAAACCACATTTATTACCCGCGTTGCTGAGTGAGTCGGATACAATCGGCGTGCGGCAACCCAATGATTCCCGATTGTGCGAACTGTTAAAACTGACGGACCCATTAACCGGCACAAGCGCGAACCGTACCGGTCATCTTCCGGCGCAATCTGTGGAAGAAGTCATACAACAAGTAGGGTCAGAAATAGATTTCATTCTAGATGGTGGATCAACACCAGGAGGACAACCC
>QIMB01000320.1 GCA_003233615.1 Nitrospirota bacterium | reverse complement strand
ATAAAACGGTACCAATTTAATCGAGTGGCATGGGAGAACAAATACGATGTCATGGCCACTGGCCATAATTTAGATGATGAAGCCGCACGACTTTTGGGGAATGTGTTGCAATGGCAAGAAGAATATCTCCAAAAACAATCGCCGACTCTGCCAGCTTCAGTCGAAGGTTTTGCGAAAAAGGTCAAGCCGCTCTACCGCATGACGGAACGGGAAATTGCCGCCTATGCCGTCGTCAATCGAATCGATTATTTGGTTGAAGAATGCCCCATGGCTAAAGGGGCGAAAATGTTGGTGTATAAGGATGTACTGAACCGATTGGAACGAGAGTCGCCTGGCACGAAACACCGTTTTTATTGGGGATTTCTAGAAAAACAAAAGAAAATTGCGGCTGCAACGTCAAGCATGTCTATGGCCAACCTTGACCAACGCAACCTCCTCCCCTGTGAGATCTGTAGCCAACCCACGACCGCAGGGACATGTTCCTTCTGCCGCATGATGGCCCGCGCCAAAAATCCTACTCGCTGAAGCACGGCATCTCTCTTCAAATTTGGTTCATCAAACTTTTCCGTAGTTCACTCCCCATCTTCCGATACCTTTTCGAAATGAAACGCCTAGGAATTTCCCTCCTTGCTTAAGGAAAGCACAGGTAACGTGGGCGGCTTATCAAAAGCAGGGTCTCCTATTTAGGTCAACCGGAGGCGCAGGGGGAAAAATGGTAGCGTCCCCTATTAATAAAATTTTTCCTCCCACGTAAGGTGCTTGGCTGTTCGATAAATAATGTGGTTTATTTGTTCTATTTTTATGAGGCCCACTATGACTAGCAAACTCCCAACACCATTCGTCATGAATGACCGCTGCACGCGCATCGGGTGGGTGCTGATGGTAATCCTCTTGCTCCCACATGCTGCCAGTGCAGAATAAGGGGACGCTACCCTTTATGAGATGCCATGTGATCGTGTTCGGGTCTGCCTCGACTCGCGAGAACCATCTTGGCCCAAGAACTCCCCCAATAATGCTTACTTTTTGCGGAACGACTTGTGCCGTTTTTTCTCAGCAGCCACCAGTCTTTGATGAAGAAGGTCGGCTTCTTGCGACAGCGTAGATTCTAGCTCTCCAATCCGATTGGATAAATCTATCTGCCCATGTTTAATCGTGAGGACCAGAAGAACATCTTTTAGCTTGATACCCACCAAAAAATGTTCGCGGACTCGATAAAATTGGAAGTGTGTGGAAATTGCGGATTTGTCCCGTAACAGCTCGGGGTTTTCCTGCAGAAGCGATGAGGTGGTTTGAATATCTTCCAGATAACGATCTGCTACCTTCCGCCCCCACCTTTGGAGTGAATAGTCTTCAATCTCCTGAAGATCATTATGCGCCCTGTCCGTAAGTTTTACGGTGACCGTCACAATTAGGAACCGCGTTTTTTGAACTGGGCCATATCGGCTTTCAGATTTCCCGAAAACTTGGTGGTTCGGCCTGCAATGGCATCTTGATACCCTTCGAGAATGCCCGCACGTAATTCCGCGGCCTCAAGCCGCTCTTTTTTCTCGCGCAAGACATCCCGCATAAATTCTGTGGGTGTGGCATAGAGCGTTCCGTCTCCGCAGTTTCGATCAATAAAGGCGCGAAGCTCATCAGTGAGGGTTAGGTTGAGACTGCTACTCATAGGTATTCCTCCTCTTCATCCCATTTCTATTATGAACGATACGTCAATTATCGTCAATATTCGACAGTACAAAGCACATCTCAACATAGGACATAGGGGGCGCTAGCCTTTATGAAGTGCTTGGTGATCGTGTTCAGGTATGCCCCGACTCGCGGGGCGGTCTTTGCCCAAGAACCCTATTACAATTCAGGTCCTTCCCTGATCTTGCCTATCAGGGAAAACAAGAAGGGTTATTGCTTGATCTTATACATCATGCTTCATGGAACAGGGCTAGCTGGGTAAAGTGGGAAGTCATTCAGCGATCCCAATCGTTTCCCTCAAACGATTGAAGTTTCTGACTTATCGTCCTTACAATTTCTGACGTGTGCCATGTTTGCTTGCTCTGTTTCAGACCAAATCGTTCGGCGGGGAATTCTCTGGTTTCGCTATCATATTGATTGAGGGGCACTCTACTATTCTCGGTAAAGACGAACTTTGACTTTCTTTCCCTTAATTCTGGTCCGGCCCAGCACCTTCATGATGCTCTGAGCCAGTTCTTCTGGTACTTTGACGAGCGAGAAATCATCAGAAATTTTGATGGGACCAATGACATTCGAGTTCAGTCCAGCCTCATTGGCAATGGCCCCAACAAAATCCCCAGGGCGGATGTTCGCACTTTTCCCCACGCTGAAATGCAAGGTGGCCATAGGAGTTGTGCGAGCTACTCGACTCCGCTTACCTGTTGTTCTGTCCACATCGCCTTTGGGCCTCGCGCCTTGAGACCATCCTGGCGGTTCCCGTCTCGGCCGCCGTGATGTGGGAGATCTCTCCTGTGAACGATCCTGTATAGTGGGAATCTCTTGCTCCGTTTGGGCACCGTCTTTGGCCCCAGAGGCCAATTGGATGGCAGCCGCAGCCACATCGGCGGGATCGAATTTTTTAGTCAAGGTATCGACCACGGTCCGAAATCGATCAAATTTATTGTCTGAGAGAATTTCCTGAATGGAGGCTCCAATCCGTTCCAAACGTTTGGCTTGAAGATCAGCAACCGTCGGGAGGTTGGCCATCTCGATTTTGGATTTCGTCAGACGCTCGATGTTCTGTAACAACCAGCGCTCGCGCGGTTCGACAAGTGTGATGGCTTCACCGGAGCGACCAGCCCGACCAGTGCGACCAATTCGATGGACATAGGCTTCTGGCGATGATGGGACATCATAATTCATCACATGAGAGACATGGGAGATATCCAAACCTCGTGCAGCCACGTCCGTTGCGACCAGCAATTCGGTCTTTCCTGATCGAAACGCCTGCATCACTCGATCCCGTTGCGCTTGATTCATCCCTCCATGAAGAGCTTCTCCCCTATACCCCCGACTATTAAGCATAGAGGTCAACTCATCGACTTCCACACGAGTTCGGCAAAAAACTAATGTTGACTTCGGATTCGCCATGTCCAGGATACGGGCCAGAGCCGCCACCTTGTGCTGTCTGGCAACTAGGTAGGCCGTCTGGTGCACGCGAGGAGTCACTCCGGCTTTCACAGGTTCCTTGGCAATCTGAATCTCAACAGGGTCTTGTAAATGACGGCGTGCGATGGACGCGATACGAGAGGGCATCGTTGCTGAAAACAATGCCGTCTGCCGCGTGTCGGGAGTCTGTTGCAGAATGGCATCCAAATCCTCGACAAACCCCATATTGAGCATTTCATCTGCCTCATCCAGCACAACGATTTGCAAATCCTGAAGCTTGAGGGTCTTGCGTCGAATATGATCCAACGCCCGTCCTGGTGTGGCGACAATAACATCCACCCCACGTTTCAGGGCCAGAAGCTGTGGCCGAATCGCTTGGCCTCCATAGACCGCAAGGATAGCCACACGTTGCTCTTTGCCATAACGTTCCACGGCTTCACACACTTGCATCGCCAATTCACGGGTTGGCACGAGAATAAGGGCGAATGGATTTGGCTGCC
>QIMB01000380.1 GCA_003233615.1 Nitrospirota bacterium | reverse complement strand
ATATTTGACTATGCTTTGATTCATTGTCGTGGGACAGAAATTCAACCGTCGGACCTTCCCCCAGAATTAAGCGGGCCTCCTGCGGTCTTGGTCTCGCCGAGATCGTCTCCAAAAGATGAGCGAGAAGAAATATTGGCGGCATTGGAACAGACCAGAGGTAAGCGTGTGCTGGCGGCAAAACTTCTTGGTATGAGCCGGTCTACGTTTTACCGACGACTCAGCGAACTTGGTATATCTCAGGAAGAATGCTCTCCATAAAATGATGAGGTGTTTCTTTGTAGTGTGTGCGTGCTATGAATAGAGCCGCGTCTTGAGATCTTGCAGCACACATCAGGGATCTATTACTATCAGCAACTAGTATTCCATGCGGTTTTTTGAAATTCATGGTCGTGTCGTTTTCGGGCCTTCTGTGTTTCGGCCTTGAAATTTCTTCCCTGCCTTTCCCCTCTCTTCAGGATTGCGGTGTGTGAACTTGAAGAATGGCCTATGGGAAAAACTCCGGAAATTTCTGGCGGCCACACTATTCACTCAATCGACGAGGAGGTGCAATGAGCAAGAAGCTGATGACAGGGATGCTGTTTCTTTTCCTTTGTCTTATGCCTATTCGAGGCATGGCCGAGCCTTTAGGAAAACTTTCTTTGAAGGATGGAAGTCACATATATGTCGAAATTTTGGAGATGACGGAAGGGTTCATCACAGTCAAAACCGTATTTCATGAGGGAGATCCGATTAAAATCAAGTGGTCTGAAGTTGTGGGGATGACTTCTGAAGATGAAGTGACAGTCGTGTTGAATAGTGGGACTATTCTACAAGGAAAGCCCACCATGTTAGGTCCAGGAACTCTCGGCATTCACACCGATATGTTGGGTGAACCTATTCCCGTTTCCATGGAATCGGTGATGGCCGTCAATCCGCCCGTGAAGAAAGATGTGGTCTATACGGGTAATATCAATTTTGGAGCGTCGATTATCACAGGCAATACCAAGCTCAAGAATTATAGTTTTCTCGGTGAACTTATTGCCAGGAGCGAACAGCTGCGTCTGACGATTCTTGGCCGGTATCTGAATGGAGAAACGGATGGCACATTAAACGTTCGTAATGCCTTTGGGACAATCAAGCTAGACTTTTTTGTGACGAAGCGGTTCTATGCGTATGCCGGGGCGTTGTTTGAACAAGACACCTTTCAAGATTTAAACCTTCGTACGTCGCTCTTTGCTGGCCCAGGGTATCAGTTTGTTGATATCGGTGATTTTTCCAGCCCGTATTTCAATAAAATGCAACTTGGGACTGAAATCGGTCTGGGCTTCTTTAATGAGGACTTTAAACGTGCTGATGATCGCAACAATGTTACGGGACGATGGGCTATAAATTTCAATTGGCCAGTCCTCCCTGTGTTGACGTTGTTTCATCAGCACCAGGGATTTCCTTCGTTAGAAAAGAGAAGTGATTATTACATCACATCCCAGCAGGGGTTGCGTTGGACAATGTTGGAAAATTTCATTTCGACTGTGCAGTATAATTGGCGCTATGACAATACACCTGCACCTGGGACTAAGAAAAGTGATAAGCAGATTCTCCTCACTCTTGGGTATGCTTTTGGTCCCTAAGGGTTCGCAAAATAATAACTTCCCATTTTCGCATCCCATCTTCGGCCGATCTTCACTCGCACAATCCTCACCGTCGCTCTTGCGACGCCTCCGGTTGTGCTCCCTCAGATCGACCCAACCTGACACAAATCTGGGCGCGAATTCTGGGGAGTTATTGTTTCGCGAACCCTAAGTTGGCCCCAACATTCACGGAACCTGGTTCTTTGTAAAGAACTGGGTTCCGTCAGCTTCTTTGTTCCACTCTCTTCCTACTCATTCTTCCTCATAGTTCATTGCTTTTTTTCTTGGCATTCTGAATGTTTCACGTGTTCCCACCTGAAACAGATTGAGACGCCAGGGTGTGTCTCTATGAGATATCCAAGAATTTCATACAAAAAATATCATATAGAAACAATGGCTTAGATATGGCACCATTCTTGAGATTATGGCTGCAATAGCAATCGCATCTGTGTGGATTTCGCAGCCGTAATTCCAGACGTTCAGGGGCGATGTCATTACTTGAAGAAGGCACAACCCAATTGCCATCTGATTTGTCAAAAGATTGTCTGTGAGGATTTCGCAGATAACACGTGATATTGGGAAATTGAAGGAACAAAGGCTAGCTATGAAGTGCTTAATCCAAAGTAGAATTGATGAAGTTGTGTTTTTTTTAACAGAAGGATTATCTACAGATCATCCAAACTTTAACAAAGGGAGTTGTGTCATGAGGCTTATAACACGAGCAACGTTCATGAGTGCGTCTTTTACTTTTCTGGTGGGAGGAGGGTTGGGTGCAGCTCTCGCTGACGTACCGGCTGAAGCTGTTTCAGCTGCAGGTGATCCTGTACACAATTTCATTCCTCAAGGGCCGGAGGCTGGCACGGAATTATTTCCTCCGAATCCTAAGCCAGGGGGATGTTATGCGCGGGTTCTTGTTCCGGCTCAGTATGACACGGAAACTATTCAGATGTTAAAAAATGAGGCATCAGAGCGACTGGAGATCATCCCCGCTACCTATGAATGGATTGAAGAACAGGTCATGGTGAAGCCAGCCTTTCAGAAATTGGCATTGATTCCAGCGGAGTATGAATTTGTGTCTGAACAAGTGATTGATAGGCCAGCTCATTTTGTGTGGGAGAAGGGACGAGGCTTAATTGAAAAAGTGAACTTTGCAACAGGTGAAATTGTCTGCTTAAAAGAAATTCCCGCCACCTACAAAACTGTGACCAAGCGAATGTTGAAAAGCCAGGCGACTACTCGTGCTATTGAGATACCAGCAGAGTTTGAAACTGTGAAAAAACGTCTCATGAAGACCCCACCAACAACGAAGACCATTAGGATACCTGAGGAAAAGAAAGTGCAGAAAGGGTTGAAGATGGTCAAGCCTACAACCGTGCAACGAATTCCCATTCCGGAGGAATATCAGACTTTCACGAAACGAATAAAAGTGTCTGAAGAACAAATGGCATGGAAGCCGGTTCTCTGTGAGACGAATACGACACCACAGATCGTTCAGCAACTCCAACATTCACTGAAGGAAAAAGGGTTTAATCCCGGTCCTATCGATGGGGAAATTGGTAAGGAAACGATCAAGGCTGTTGTTGCATTCCAAAAAGAACAAGGCCTTCCAAGAGGAGGGTTGACTGTCGAGACATTTCAAGCGCTTAAGGTTGATTTGCCTTGGTTTTCTGAGATAACGGCCATCAATACTGGTGGAGGATTACTGCAATAACCTACAGCATTTTGGCAGATTCAGTAAAATCGTCAGGGTGATTGATGTGGGAGCCTATGCTGTAATATTTTTTGATCATTCATATTCTAGATAATCGGAACAGCGATTCTTGTAAGGGCAAGGCTTCTGAAAAATCAGAAGCCTTGCCCTTCGTGTTTAAGCAGATTCTTCAAAAAAGGTGTTCTCATAAAGACGCCTAGCTCTTTTAAGAAAACTAGACACAAAAACTGAAATCATTAGCGCCTGTTCCCCGTGTGTCTCATGTGTTTCAACCTGAGACAGATTGGGATGCCAGGGTG
>QIMB01000248.1 GCA_003233615.1 Nitrospirota bacterium | reverse complement strand
CCTGCAGCTCCCCGCGTCTCCAAGCAGCCAATGAATAAATGGCGGGTCGAGAAAAGCCAACGCATGGGGAAGGCTTAATTCAACAGTATTGCCGCCACCCCTCCCTTCATTTCAAGCCTGTTGGTAAGTATTGGTCAGTGAGAATCACTCGAGAGTACAGAGCCTTATGCTTACGTTCGGGAGAAACATCTATTTGGTTCTGGATTGGGACCCACAGTGATTACAACAAGATTGTATAGGGTAGACATCGGGTCAAAGCGCTTTCTTCATAGGTCGGCTGGATTCTTTTCATGCTTCACCCCGTACGGATTGAATAAGCTCATACTGTGTATCATATGTTCGTGCCTGGCCAAATCACATGGAGATTCCTAGTGGCCGATACGGGGCTATTTTGTCTTTCTCAACTGAGAGAGGTGATGGGTATATTATACATAACGCGCTTTGACCCCTGGTACTAACAAGCCGCTGATCCGTTAGGCTCACTCTATGAAGCCCGAAATTGAACGTGCAATCGAATCGACAGAAAAGATGATCATCGACCAAATAAGTCAGTTTGGCATTGATCTAATATTCACAAGTATCTGCGATAAATGCAGTTTTTGTCCATCCGATGCGACTGGAGCTATTTCACAGACAATCCCTTTGAAGAATTGGACAATCGGAATGGCTTTCAGTGTTTGCGATAGTTGTGGCACGCTTGAGAACAGCACCACTATATTCAACGACTTCATACAAGACATGTTTTCCCTTAGCAAGTCGCCTGCCACAGAAAGTCTGTCTACCACCGAACTACGGAAAGCGGCAATCGAGGCTTTCAAAAATGACTGTCACCTGAGTGACATCAGAGACAAGGATAAAGACGGAGGTTTCGAAATAGTTGGGTCAAGAGAATCAGGGCTGACAATAATCTTTAGGTACATGGACATGAACGACTACGCATATGTGTTCATGCTCGATGGAATAGAAAAATACAGAATCGACACAGCAGCACATCATTTGAAATCTCTCGCGTATGGGCCAGATCACTTGCACGACAAACAGCAAAATACCATTAAGGCGTCTCCAACTTTCGGGTCTCCATCTATCGACACGCATTTCATTAAGAAAATAATTGAGAGAATCGAATGCAAACAACATCCCGCCTAACCTCTCGTTCAACCCGGACCCAACCGTGCGGGTTTGGAGCGCAGCGTTTAATAGTTTAAATCACCTAAGCAGGTATTTTAGCCAACGACCCAAGATAGGTATCCGGAAAACGATTTTAGACAATAAATCAGTCGGCTCACCCAATCTCTCTTTTAATTCTTCCTTCATCTCGTCGGACCTAAGCATCTCCTCCTCAACATTAGATGAAGTGTTGACCACTAAAGCTAAAACGCTGTCGAGTTTTCTGTTTAATTCATCGATTTCCCACTGCTGCTTTTTGAAGTCTTGCCTTAAGTCAGCAGTTTGTTTAACAAATTCATCCTTGAGAGATTTCACCTCGTCTAACACGACATCCTCGGAAGCTTCGTCCTTAAAAAAATCTACTTCTTTTTCTCTCAATTCCTCACATTTTGACTCAAAAATCATCCCAGCTGTTCGCCAACCCCACGGCCAAACAAGAAAACGATCGAACTTTGAGTCTGAAAACGAGCAAAGACGCCTTAGGAATTCCCGAGCGTTCTTTGATTGATAATGATTTCGGTTCAAGGCTAAAGCGGCGGCGAACTTAAACTCATCTTTCTCTAAATGAGCCTTAAAAGAAGAGATTACGGCCTCTTGTTCCCTACTATCAAAATGCACGTCAGTGTTTTCACCCTCAAAAAACTCGTAATTTCGGAGGCTAAAAAATACCGAGTCAAAAACATCTGGGTTGCTACCATACTCAAAAACATGTTGGTTGCTTCCATACAAGGATGACAAAGGCGCATAGGAATAGAAAATCATCCGCATTTCAACACTTTCAGATAGAGCAAATTTTTCTAGTTTTTCAATTACAGAGTCGTACAAATATCCGGAAAAACATCGGCGAGCCAGTTCCCTTTGAATGAACCACAAATTGTCTCTGATGTAATCATCTAACTCTTCTTCAGGAAATTGTGAGACGCTGAATTTCGACAGAATATTTTCATCGGTAACCGACAGAATATTTTCATCGTGTACCCCCCCTTTAGTTTCCAACTCAGCTGTGTCTTCAAGCATTGTCCGAAGACTCCAAGTTTCCCTAACGCGACACCACTTCTTTCCATTTTCGTCAATCCCGTGCAGATCCTGATTTGAGATAAAATGGGTCAGTTTGTTAACAAGGGATTCAAATCGCTCTTGAGTGTACCCATTATTCCTTTTTTTGTTAAAATAATTTTCTTGCCGCTGGTGGGTTAGAATCCCAAATATATCAAGTAAGTGTTCATGCTTTATCACATCAAAAGGCTCGTCTCCTGAAAAAACTTTCAAAAGAAAGTCCTCATCCAGTGATATATTCCAAAAAATTCTAAAGAAGAGACGATTTTTTTTGTCTTCAAGGAAATCTGTGTAGAGCCCCATTACTTCATTAGGCTTAAGGCCTGACTTAGACAATTGAACTATTTTGTCTAGACCAACATAATTACAAAACCAATGGTTTTTCAGCACCGCTTCCTTGATGAACGTGGGGTTTTCACCAAAAAACAATTCTCGGAGCGCCTCATCATTTTTACCATAGAGACAAACTGCCAAGTTTAATTTCTGATCTTCACTTCTGGCCCATTCAATTTCATATTTTTCTCTCAGATTCCAAAAGCTATCACTTGTGAAGTCGGTGATCTCATGTATATCGCCAACGTTGCTTTTGAGCCAATTTATAATTTCTGATGGCTCAGCACCGGACAGGAACACCTCCTGAATAAGCTCTTCTGTGCTCCATTTATCAATCAACTTTCACTCCCCAAGTCAGAAAACGGCAGTAAAAGCATTATGCTTTACTGGAGTCCAACTTTCATCAAATCCCACTGCGACTGCGCACCAAACCTCCTCGGTAGGATACTAGTCCCCACCCCAGATGGCACCAACACCGTCCTTTTGCTATCCTGATACAAACCACAATGTGCAAACGAAGGCGCATCAGATGGCACCCATAGGGCCCACATTCAAACTTCAAGTGCACCACCCCTACAAATGGCCTTTGGGTAGAGTATTCAGCCAAATATTTAAGGAGGTGCACAACAGCTACTACCCTGGCCCAATTCATCCATGAAGAACGCCACCCCTCCTAAACTATGAGAATAAAAAAGGAAAAGAGGTGGTGTACTTGAAGTTTGAATGTGGGATCGAAAACTTGACAAATTTTCTCAATTGGCCAAGAATTCGTCTCGTCTATTCCCACCTGAAAATGAGCGTTGAGGTTAGCGAAGAGGGTGGTTATGCTGATCCGCATAAGAAACCATGATAAGAGCCTGTTGCACGAACCCATTGACACTTAAGTAATACTTCGTATATCCTCCTTACTTCATCACAAGGAGGATTTCGATGGGCTACAACTTTCTGCCGTGTGATCGTGACCAACTGTATTTGATGCCGCTGCCGCCGGCACTCCAAGACTGGCTGCCCGAAGGGGATCTGGCCTGGTTTCTCCTGGATGCCGTGGCCCAGATGGACCTGGCTGCCATTGAACAGACGTATCGGCGGGATGGCTGGGGGCAAGCCGCGTATGAGCCCACCATGATGGTGGCCCTGCTCCTGTATGCCTACTGTCTGGGCGAGCGCTCAAGTCGGCAGATCGAACGGCTGTGTGAGCGGGATATCGCCTTTCGGGTGATCGCGGCCAACCAGCGCCCCGATCATACGACGTTGGCGCGGTTTCGGAAAACCCATGAGACCGCGTTGGCCGTTCTGTTCACCGACGTCCTGCGCCTCTGTGCAGAGGCTGGAGCGGTCAAGGTTGGCGTGGTGGCGCTGGATGGGACCAAGATGCAGGCGGATGCGGCCCTAGCCGCCAATCGGACGGCGGACACCATTACAGAAGTCGTGCAACGAATGTTGGTTGAGGCTCAAGGGGTCGATGAAACCGAAGACCGATTATATGGTCCTCAGCGACGAGGGGATGAACTGCCGAAGGGCTTGCAGCAGCGGCAGAGCCGGCTGGCTCGGTTGCAGGCCTGTCAGGCCCGCCTGAAGCAGGAGGCCGACGCGGCGCAGGCGAAGCAGCACACCAAGCTTGAGACGCGGCAGACTGAGGAAGCTGCCAGTGGTCAGAAAAAACGGGGCCGGAAACCCAAAACCGCTCAGGCGATCGCCGCCGAACTCGACGCCACCACCAAGGCGAACGTCACGGATCCGGACAGTCGCATCATGAAGACACAGAAGGGCTATGTCCAGGGCTACAATGCCCAGGCCGTCGTCACAGCCGAGCAGATCATTGTGGCGGCCGAACTGACTCAACAGGCGAATGATTTGCAGCAACTGCACCCGATGCTGGCCAAGGCTCAGGAAAACTTGCAGGCCATTGACCATCCTCAGGCCATCGGTATCGCATTGGCGGATGCGGGGTATTGCAGCGAGGCCAACTTGACGGCGGTGGTGCGGGAGGGGCCTGAGCTGCTCGTGGCGACAAACAAGGACTGGAAACAACGGAAGGCCCAGCGGGAACAACCCGCGCCGCGAGGGCGGATCCCCAAGCACCTCACCGCTCGAGAGCGGATGGAGCGGGCGCTGCTGACGCAACGAGGCCGTCGCTTGTACAAGACACGCGGGCACACGGTCGAACCGGTCTTTGGGCAGATCAAGGTGGGGCGAGGCTGTGATCGGTTCATGCGCCGGGGGGAGCAGGCCTGTGCGAGTGAGTGGAAGTTGCTCTGCACGACGCACAATCTGTTAAAGCTCTGGCGCAGTGGGAAGGCGAGGTGGGCGAGTCAACACCGGAGCGGCTGGCCAAAAGACTGAGGACCGTTAAACGTGAAGATCCGACGGCGTTGCGCCTCCAGAAGTTCACAGGGCTGACCGTTTCGGGAAGAAACCGGCGGGAAGTGAAGCCATCGCAATGAGTGCCGGTGACGAGAAAGGCCGGTCGCGATGTTTGAGCAACAGGCTCATAAAAGGCAAAAACTGTGTAAGTCTCTGATATTTCGAGAATGATGGCCGTCCAAAGTCGCCATTGAATGGCGTCTTATACGGACCGAACATGGAAGATCCGGCTCTTATGCGGATCCGTCTTAGCATTGTTAGCCAGAGGAGAGTTGGATGACGCACTGCTACGCCTGCGCCAAGCCGGCAACGAACCGGGAGCACGTTCCTCCGAGGTGCCTATTTCCCGAGGCAGGCGACTCGGTCGACGGTTCGGACTATCGCAAGAATCTGATCACTGTCCCAGCCTGCGTTGAGCACAACTTGACGAAAGCCGGTGATGATGAGTACTTGCTGTATGTGTTGAGCACCAGCATTACCTCGAATGTGATTGCGCTCGCGCAAGTGAGGACGAAGCTAATGCGCGCCATTGCACGACGCCCAGCGCTGACCAACTCCATCCTCGAAGGGAGCGTGGACTGCAGGGTGGTCGACAGCGCCACAGGATCTATCCACGAAGCGGCGCAGGTGAACCTG
>QIMB01000268.1 GCA_003233615.1 Nitrospirota bacterium | reverse complement strand
TGATGAACGCGCCGCGTGATCTGCCTGAGAGCATTCATTGGCGCGAGCCGCCTATGATGTTGTCTGAAGCGTCGGAGCCGCACCGTTCGGCATTTACCAACTATCTTGAGGAAATGACGGAAATATATGATTTAGCGTGTAAATGGTGGGAAGGCAGCCTGGATGGGATAATGGAGGAAAAGGGGATTTCCCGTGGAAGGGCTGTCAAAATTGCGATAAGTCAACGTATGGCTGGGCCTGCCGCGCTTCCCGACCTTGTATGGCTTTTGCGAACATACTGGCTAAAATGCGTCGAAATTAACCGAGGTGTTTCCGAGGCCCTGCGTGTTCCGCCCGAGGTATTCCTTCTTAAATGGTTAATCGATAGAGGAGAAGCCGAGTGGGTGAAGCTCCTTTCATGCATGCCATACTGGCCTATTGGTCTTGATGAGAATGGTAAATGGTGCTGAGCCAGAGCGGAGTGTAGTATGGCGTATGACGTAGGGCTTGAGAACAGAACGCCTTTTTCTGCGGCCACCCATGTGCAGATGGATGGAGAAGGCCAGGAGCTGCTATTGGTGGTCTGGTCCGCGACCTTCACGGCGCCGACAGGAGAAAATCTCGAGCTCGCGGAGGATCAGATTCCGATTCGTTTCGCCGATGTGCCAATGGGCGACCCCGCCTTTTCCAGCACTCGCTACGAGGCTGATATCGTAACGCAAAAGCGTTACGTTGATGTCATTGTCAATGGATCTGCCCATGCCCCAGACGGGTGTGCCGCAAAAAAAGTCAAGGTAAGCCTGAAGGTCGCCGACATCAACAAGGTTCTCATTGTCAACGGCGATCGGGTTCAGTCGTTTCTTCTTCCAAGTTCACCCATGCCTTTTCGTAGAATGCCAATTATCTACGAACGGGCCTACGGTGGCACAGACACAAAGGCGCGCGTCTTTAAGGCAAATCCAGTCGGCATTGGTTATCGCGGCGCACGCTCCGCTAGTTCCGACGTAAGGTCCGAAGTTGCTAATATCGAGTTCCCGAGCCAGATAATGCGTCGTGCGACCAATCATTCCAAACCTGCTGGCTTTGGTGCGATTGGTCGCGCATGGACTCCTAGGATTGAATATGCTGGCTCCTATGATGAAGCTTGGCTGAAATCTCAATGGCCTCTGCTGCCGCAGAATTTTAATCCACGCTACAATCAGGTCGCTCCAGAAGATCAGCAAAGTTGCGTAATAAAAGGTGGGGAACTGCTTGAATTGACTAACCTCACCGCAAATGGGTTGTGGAAATTTCGTCTTCCGAAGATAGACGCCCCGTTTAAGTTTCTCTACGACGATAGAATTGAGCAGGAGAATCTTAAGCTGGATACCATCTTGATTGAACCTGATGACTATCGGATTACGATTACAGGGCGCACAGCACTCAAAACGGAGCGCAACGCGCCTCGCTTAAGAGAAGTGATCATCGGGCATGTTTCTCCAGCTTGGCTCACTGCGCGACGAAAAGGAAAACGGTTTATAACTTACAGAGACGGCGACGGAACAAGGCTCGATCAACCGGTGTATTTTTTGTGAGGCGGACACTCTATATTGTTGGAGGTGGAGCGGATACGCCTGAGGGATTAAATGCAGCGCAAACCTGTGCTGCGATCCGTGCAGGGATCTCAGGTTTTGGAGAGACCCAGCCATTTGGTCTATCACAGATAGCTGCCCGGATCCCCGCCAAACGACAACTGAGAAAAACCGAAACGGGTTGGCTCCTCAATCTAAGTTGCAAAGCCATCGAAGAAGCCATCGACGGAGTTGAGTCTGAGACGAATAATATTGTACTTCTGATCGCAACCCCAGAAAGTTTTCGCAAACATCCTAGCGTGGGTGAAATTGACGATACGGGATACATCGAGAGAATCCAGGCCAAGATTGGCAAGCGCTTTCATAAGGTATCGTGTACTTTCAATACTGGGGCTGCTTCAGTATTGAAAGGCTTAGAACATGGTCGAAAGCTTCTTCTGGAAGGATCAGCCCAGATGGTGTTGCTGGGAGGTGTGGATTCCTACGTCAACGAAGAAGATTTTAGCCGACTACAAAACGCTGGTCGGATCAAGGCTGAGGACAACGCCCAAGGAATGACGCCAAGCGAGGGAGCCTCCTTTGTGCTTCTATCAACTAGCACCAAGTATCACAACCCAAATTTTTTTGCTCTGATTCGTGGTGTTGGACTTGGCGAAGAGAAGAATACATCTGTTTCCAAGTCATATTCGCTTGGAGATGGCATGCTTGAAGCTCTTACCGCAGCTGTGGGGGATGATGGACAACTCTCGGAGGCCGATATATCTTTCGTTGTTAGTAATTCCAATGGTGAGCGCTACCAGGCTTGGGAGTCGATGATCTTTCGTCCACGTTTTTATCGGACGCGGCGTAACTTTTTGCCTATACAGTACCCCGCCATGTCCGTTGGCGATCTTGGTGCCGCTAGCGCCGCTTTGACGTTGTTGGTCGCGGCTAATTCGCTCTCGAAAGGATACCCGCCAAGTACCGTTGGGATTCGCCAGATCGCAATGTGCGAGATTGCGTCGGAAGGCTCGGGGCGTGGCGCGTGTTTGGTCGCAAGGGAATAAGGTCACACAAAGATTGGGGTCAGGTCTTGTTTATTGTCTTTTTTGTGTTATTTTTAAGCCATGTCGCGTCCTCTTCGAATAGAATTTCCCGGAGCGTTTTACCATGTCACTTCGCGAGGAGATAGACGTGAAGACATTTATTTGACTGAGGGAAACAGAAACGGTTTTCTAAACGTGCTTGCAATTTGATCCTTGGTTTTTTCCTGTCATCTTTTTGAAATTTAAACTTCCCACTGCTTCGTTGCTTTTTTGCTTATTTTTCTGTTTCCGTGGATAACAGACAGAATTCGGATTCGATCTTTTTGGGTAAGATAAATAATTCGATAGCTGTAAAAGATGAGTTCTCGGACATCATCGCGGTTGGCTTCTGGGACTTGTCTCCCAATGAAAGGATGGTCTATGAGCTTTTCAACAGCGTTAAAAATACGCTCCAGGAACTGACGGGCGTAATGAGGTGAATCTTTGCCGATGTAATCGCGGATATTTTCAAGATCGGAAAAAGCAGGTTCCGTCCACTCAATGAAGATCATTCAGTAAACGCCTCTTGACTTCCTCATGAGGAAGCGTGCGTTCTTCATGAATGGCTTTTAGTCCAATCTCGATCTTTTGTTTCACATACAGTTCGTACATGATGTCATCCCATGTGGACTGATCCGGTAGGTGGTCAATGATTTGTTTTGCTGACTGCTTAGCACTTTGCATATTTAATGACCTCCCAGTAAAAAACTTGTACTATTGTAGCCTTTGGGGTGGAGGACTACAAGTCAAAGGCAAGCACTGTAGCTAGAGTAGCTAGGGTCAGGTCTTGTTTTTTGTCTGATTTGTGTTATATTTAAGCCATGTCTCGTCCTCTTCGAATAGAATTTCCCGGAGCGTTTTACCATGTCACTTCGCGAGGAGATGGGCGTGAAGACATTTATTTGAATGAGGAAAACAGGAAGCGGTTTCTAAACGTACTTGAACATGTGCAGGAGCGATTTAATTGGCTCGTGCACGCGTACTGCCTGATGGATAATCATTACCATCTTCTCATTGAAACACCCGATGCGAACC
>QIMB01000097.1 GCA_003233615.1 Nitrospirota bacterium | reverse complement strand
CGTGTTTTCACGGTATTCATCTCAATGGATATTTTCCATGAAGGCCAGCGAAACCAAGAATCGATGGGTGCGAGAGACAGCACATTGGCTAAGGTGAATTGTTCGATCCGGAATTGATTGCGATCATGGTAACGTCTTAACGTCAAGCTCCCGAGTTCAATTTGTGAATCCAATGTATAGCCGGGATCCGGATCCAACAAATCATGATAGACCGCCCGGATATCGATCTGTTCAAAAAGCTCATCATTGCGCCAACCGAAGCCCACACCCATACGGGCTGTGTCGTGTCCTTGTTCAGGTGAACGTGTAAAGGGGCGAACGAGAAAGGGAGCGGAGGGTACGTTTATTTGGCTTCGGTTTAATAAGATGGATTGATTGTTCGTATTGTATACATCCGCGGAATTCTTGTCCGTTCGACTTTGATAGCGAAGATAGTCTGATGCCAAATCGAGTAAAAACA
Source organism: Nitrospirota bacterium (assembly GCA_003233615.1). Taxonomy (GTDB): domain Bacteria; phylum Nitrospirota; class Nitrospiria; order Nitrospirales; family UBA8639; genus Nitrospira_E. The sequence goes on along the minus strand of QIMB01000097.1, from coordinate 4,380 downwards.
TTTGGCGTTCTTGTGGTAATCGCAGAAATTCTCTGTGATGTGCCACAGATGGGTCATCTGTTAACTGGTCAAGGAAGCGTGTCTCTGAGGGATGGACGGTTGCTCGTTTGCGTTTGAGTTTGGTGCTGCCGGCTGGTCGATAACCGATACTTTGAACAAGGTCTTTTTGGTGGATAAGTAGCCGAATGGTATCTGCAGGAATCGTCAAAAAATGAAATTGGTCGGTGAGATGAAGCTGAGGATTGGCCACTTCTAGTAGAGAAAGAATGTGATAGGCGCAATTCTCTTTGAAAAAGAAATAGTCAAAATAGGCGTTGCCCATTTCCCAGGTATGCATGAGCAGTCGATGAATTTGTTCGTGTGAAAATTGTAACCGGTATTCCCACATGTCTCGATTTTCAATATCTCGATACTCTTGTACTTTCACATAGTAGGGAATGGTGGAGAAAAAACCGTGGTACCCACCAAAAATGCCTTTCAATGCGAACTCCATCCCGACATCCGGTGGCACTTCCGCGGCATAGTTGATCGTATATGCCAGAATGCGTGTGTGCTCGGTTTGACCTTGTTGATCGATGCGAAGAAAGGTATGTCCAAACATGGAGACGGGGTTATCCATAAATGCAGATGGGAAAATCATGGTGATGGAAGCAGGGTTCAGTTCCTTTACCCAATTGTCAAATCGTTCACACTGTTGAACAGGGAAGCGGGTTTCATCGAATTGTAGTTGATCCCGAAGCCACTGGAATCTGGCGATAAAAGCACATTGAGCTACCTGCTCGGAACGCCCGACTAATTCATGTGAAAAGAATTGAGCAAGCGTGGCATGAAGTTCTCCTTTCGGATCAGTTTTACCCTTTTCGGATAAGAAGAAACCTGGGTCATCCACCTCGCTGGTATACCCGCCTAAAAAATCTTGGCGATAATGGAGAAGCAGGCGCCAGTACCGTTGTTGATGGAGATGTTTTTTATTGGCGAGTTGAAGAAGCTCTTGGAGATAGGTTGAGGGGGAGTTTTGGGCTAGGGCCAAAAGGGGGAAAAGCAAGAGCCCAACGCACAACAAAAATATTCGTGTGGACACCTGTAGATAGGAGAAGAAGACCAAGAGATAGGCTCCGGCTTGGTCGTCAGAGCCCTGCATGCACCTTATATCACTTGGAGGTTGACGCTTGCGCTAAAACAGGGTGGTCCCCTATCGCAGCATAGATCGCTTTGACTACAGCTTTCGGTGATGCTTCACCTGCTTGAATCAGTGTGGTGTATTTTTCTTGGGACATGGAAAAAAAGATCTCGTGTTGCTCGGCAGGAATATCCATGAGGGTGGCCAGTGAGGTTAAATGCTCACCGTGGCCTTGAGCCATGTCCTGTGAGATATCATCAAAATTGACAGACGCAAACACGTTCACTTTTTCCGAAGCAAAAATAGTTCCGTCATTCGTGCAGCCCGACGTTCCCGAGCTTATGCCGAACGTTTGAGCCCCGAATGTTCCATTGGTGGTCGCCTGGAGCAACTGGGGTCCAACTGATTGCTGATGAGGGTAGTCGCTCCAAGCCAATTTCCCCAATCCGCATCCTGGGCCATTATCTGGATGTGCGGCCAACGCGACTCCTACAGCTCCACACATGAAAAACGCTGCGATTAACACAAGATGTGTTCGATTAATCATGCGGTTCCTTCCTAATTGATGGTTGTGAACACGAGGGATTTCGATCTTCAACGTTGCAATCAGTGTAGTATACCAATGTATGTTGACCAGTCCAAATGCGTATTTCATTTCGTGCCCAACTGCCGTCATTTGGATAATCCTAAAAACAGCAGTTGGATCACGAAAGTCTGCACAACCACTTAATGCGCCTAGGAAATGCAAAAATTCACTCATCACCTACAAGGTGACCACGCAATGTGTCCATTCCCTATGCACAATTGTTTCACGCGCAACTGCCACTTTTAGAATAATTGTTCCTGCTGTTCCTGGGACGCGATGTTTGCCTGTTGGCTCTGAGCACATAATCGCTGCAAGGTCGCATGGCCCTCTTCGTAGCGCGGGTGAAGGGCCGTTAATTCTTGCATCGTCGTGATGGCTTGTTGGATCTGACCGTTTTCTAATAAGAGAGCGGTTAGCTGTAACCAGCCAGCCAAATGCTCAGGATTACGATGGACGAGAAATTGTAATGTCTGTATGCCCTCTTGACGCTTACCCACTCTCGCGCAATCTTCGGCATAGGTTTCATATAGATGCATATCCAATGGAGAATCGTAATGTGGGTGCTCTAATTGGATCCGTTTCGCCTGAATCTTGGGTTTGATCATTTTGATCTTCTTGATAATGTGAAAACGATGGTCAAATGATTGATGGATTGAGGCCGAGGTGAGAAGAGCAGTTGGTTTGTCGCAAAAGGCCAGGCCATTCTGACGAAGTTTTTGCTCGATTTCTTCGAATGTGTACGAACGAATGCCAATGGTGTCTTCAATTGGCACGTCACAATATTGACCGATGGGGAGCTGCATGGCGAGATAGCCATCTGGCGGGAGCACGCGATTAATTTCGCCTAAATAGTGCTCAAAAACGGGACGCGGCATATGCTGAAAAGCTACATATGAGTAGACCAGATCAAAGGATTGATCGTTGAATTCACGAAGATCTACACCGGAGGTCTCGAAGGTCGTGATATTGTGACACTCGGAGAGCCACGATGTACTTTGTGCAATCATTGCCGAGGATACATCGATCCCTACCAGAGATTGGAAATGCTTGGCGAGCGGTTTCAGGGTACGGCCAATTCCACAACCGATGTCCAAAACCTTCCAAGATACGTGATGCAAACCAGTTAATGCCTTTAATAGGGCATGTGCCGTGTCCAGTCCTGATTGCGCAAATGATTCTTCTGTTTGATAATTTTCCGTGGCAATCCAAAACCGGGCATGATGTTGTGCGCGTTGGTCCCAGTCGTGTTTCATTTTTTCAATAACATTCACAGATGGCACCTTCTCTCATTCGTCATTAGGGGGAAGAAACGTATGAATCGTCGTTGTGATGGATTTTTGAAATATGAGAGTGACCTGTAGTTTTCACAAAAATACTATTTAGCATTTTGAGGGATGCAGTCATTGATTGGGAAAGACTCGGCCACAGTTTTCATGGTGGCATGCAGGATTATCTGGTGGTGAAACTCTGAAGAACCTTCAAGAATAGAGCTGGGCAAATTTTGAAGGGTGACAGAAAAATCTGCCTATGTATTAACTCGTACTAGGTGGGATCTGCCTGAAACTCTGAGGGGAAATTAAAGGAAGAAACGTTTTTAGATTAAACAAAGAGATCAATACGGGGCAAAGATGGAGAAGCTGCGCTCTCTTCTTCTGATGCGGTTGCTTCTTCTTTCTCTTTTTGAAGTTCTTGTTGAGCTTGGGCTTCCAGAGCCGAAGCCGAGGCCGCTACGGCACGATCTTGCGAGGACGGATTAGCTGGGGCTAAAGCCGCTGCGCGAATTTGTTTAGCCTTCTGAATCGTGGCATTGGGATTTCCTGATACAGGAGAGGTATCAATGCTGACTTCTCCACCTACTGCATATTGTTTCCCGTCCGGACCTCGTAGGAAGGAAAAAGTCGCGCCACTTCGTGCTAACCCGCCGGCTGCTGAAAGGTGAGCTTGTTCGTGTGCACGAACTTCCTGGTCTTGTTTACGGAGAGTTGCAATCTTGGCTTGCTCCTCCGACCCTTTATTGAGGGAGAGAGGTGATTCTTGGCCGGGTCTGACCTTTTGCGGGAGAAGTGGGGAAACGAGTGTATGGGAATGAGACGAAGAGATTTTCACCAATGATCCTTCATAACAAATCCTTTCGGATACCATGATGGAAAAATTGACCCAATGTTATATCTCTCAAAAGGGAAATGGTATAAAAATAATGTGGGTTCAATGGCGTGAAAAATACACACTGGGATTCGGAGATGGACTCTCGAGTTCTCAGGCCGCGTATCAGAATTTCTTATCAGTTACTGGAGGTTGGTGAATTTTTGCTATCTGTGATCGATTCGAACTCCCATACGCTTTGTGAACATTAAGGCTCAAAAACTCATATTTTTTCTTGTATTTTTGAATAATATGTCTGTTTATTTGCAATGACGGCGTAAGCTTTTGATGAATGTCTTTGCGTGCATGAGGGGTTTTGAAGGCCACAACGTTAAGGCGCCCATCAATATACTGATAGCCACTAATAGTAGAAGGGTCGTTGTTGCATTTGGTCGATTGACCTGGTCGACGTATAACGTTTGGACATTGGCTAGAACTTGGTCGGCAGCAGACGCACCTCCTAAAAGCATCATGGTCATCATGGACCCTATGATCATTCCACCAAACATTTTTAGCATCAGGTTGTTCCTTT
>QIMB01000143.1 GCA_003233615.1 Nitrospirota bacterium | reverse complement strand
GCTCATGTGGCAAGGAGACCCCCGCCTCCTGCGGGGGAGCGCTTTCACCCACGGGCTCACGCCGCGTGGTCCTCCGCGCTAGCTTTGATAGGCCGCAGTAAAGCTTCCTCCTGATACGCCGTTTACGTAGTCAATTTCATCTAGAAGTCGTCGTGATTGTCCGTTCACCTTCACCGTGGTATTCGCCAGTTCCTCCAGGACTCCATAGGCAAACGCAGCTGCGCGGATACCTCCTCCAGAGAAATGAAGCCCAAAAACAGTATGATCGTTTGGTCCAAATGGAGGCTTTGAAGTTGGTCGATATCCATGTTTGGGATCCCATGTTTTTAGGGGCTCATTCACAGTTGCGCATGCGCTTAACAAGATCGTCAGAAAGAACCATATGATTGGAAGGATCATGGAGTGCTTCATTGGCTATGTTTCTGACGGTTTCTCTGTGCCCTATTTTTCATATATGACGAGCCGGTGGATCTGGTAAGGCGTGAAAATTCTGAATGTATACCCGACTGTCAAGAAACGCTATTCGGAATTTATTGATGAATCCTCTGTTTTCCGTAGTTGGTGGATGTTTAATAGGACGGTGCATGAAATTCTTACCTTTCCCTACTGATAAGGGGAACCCAGCGCCCCACTTGTATGCGATATTCATCATAAGAGGTACCAAAGACTTTCTGGAGCTGGGGTTCTTCGTAGAGTAGCACAAACAGATGTATGCATAACCCCAGCGAAAGACCATAGAGGAAAAGGCGAAGGGACGGGAAGAGGGCTATCCAGCCAAAGAGGAGAGTGAGGATACTTCCATACATTGGGTTTCGCGTGTAATGGTAGAGGCCCCGAACGACCAGTTGGGTTGGTGCATCAAACGGCGCAGGAGTACCTTGGCCAAAGATTGCAAAACTCCAGACACACCATGAATAGCCTGCGCCTCCGAGGAGGAAAAGGAGCAAGGATATGAACAGCAAGATTCCCGTACTGGCTGATTGTTCGGATACAAGGAGGCAAGGCAGGTAAATCACAACTGTGCTAGGAACGACTATGGTATAGGCCAGGTTCTTTAGCAATAACACCCTATCTGAACTCCCGAGATGATTAACCGGACGAGCTATGCAGGGAAGGAAGCAACTTCTTCGATGTTGTTGAATAATTCACATGCGTAATGTGTGCCGTCATGTGGGACCGGTACATTGCCAGATCAAGAATTACGAAAAAAAGTTTCCGCCTCGAATTACACGGGACTTTTCAAAAGAGGACTATTTCATTCAGACGCCTTCGCGATTGTCCTTCCCCCCTCACCGTGGTATTCGTGAGTTCCTCCAGAACCCTATTGGCAAAAACGGATGCGCGAATACCTCCGCCCGAGAAGTGGAGCCCCAAAACAATATGATCCGTTGCTCCAAATGGAGACTTTGATATTGGCCGATACTCGTGATTGGGATCCCAAATTTTTAAGGGTTGATTCACCGTGGCGCATGTACCCAGCAACACGGTGAGAATGAACCACAAAGCCGAGAGAATAAAGGAGGCCCTCAATATTTCCTTCTTAAGAATCTGCGAATAGTACGATCATAATGGAATCACACAATTACACCCACATTGCATCAACCGGGACGGCCCACAAACGATCACCAAAGGCGATGGTTTTCTGGCCCCGATACAGCACAATCCCACAAATAAAATCATTGACTGTTTGGCTGCGCAACTCTTTCAGGCCATGAAAGTCCGCCTCTGAGACGGCATCTCTAGCTTTGACTTCATTGGCCGAAAACCTTCCATCAGATTGTCCCAAGACACAACCCACGTCCTTTCCGTCGCCTGACCTAAAATGATACACCTCGGTCAGTTCCTCTGACGAAACCAATTGTTGCATTAGCTCACTGGCCACGCAATTTTCAAGGATTGCCAAAGACATGGGGGCATGAATGCCCACCTTTTCCAATTTGAAGTCCAGAGCACTGCCTACACGTCTTCTACACCCTACACTCCAAAATCACATAACACTAGTCTCGAACGAATTGCCTACGGATTCCCCTACAATCATCGAAACACCATGGCTTTTCTCCAAACCTCTCCCAGGACAAGAGTGACCCGGTCAAGCTATTTGGGACAGCTCAGTTAAGCAACCTTCTTCCTGTTCACCAATTGTTTCTCAAAGTCATTTGGACTGATGTAGCCCAAATATGAATGCAACCGGTATCGGTTATAAAACATGGCGATGTCATTCAACACATCTTGTTGAGCTTCATAACGCGTCTGGTAGCTGCACCACTGCACTCGTTCTTGCTTCAGAGAACCAAAGAAACTCTCAACCACCGCATTATCCCAGCAATTCCCCCGACGGCTCATGCTGCCTTGAAACTCGTGGGCTTTGAGCAGTTGCCGGAACGCCTTGCTGGCATACTGTGAACCCCGATCCGAATGATGGATCAAGCCGGCTTGCGGCCGACGTTGCCATAGAGCCATGGTCAAGGCATCACACACGAGTTGGGTCTTCATCTGTGCGCTCATACTCCACCCCACGATTTTCCTGGAACATAAATCAATCACCACCGCCAGATATAACCACCCTTCCTGGGTCCATATATACGTCACATCAGAGGCGTAGACCTGGTCCAGTTGTGGTACAGCAAATTCTCGTTGTACCAAGTTATCAAATACCGGTTGTTTGTGGTTGCTGTTCGTCGTGACCTTGAATTTTTTACGGTGGCGAACCTGCACCCCAGCCTCACGCATGAGCTTCCTGGCTTTGTCTCGGTTCACCGGATAGCCTCGAAAGGTTAATGCCTTCATCATTCGACGAGAGCCATAGCTATAACGAGAGTGCTCAGCGATATCCTTGACCCGTTCCAACATCTCCTGGTGCACGGAATCGACGGGTTTGTTCGCCGCATGCGCCCGATAGTGGTACTACCCGCTACGGTTGACACCCAAAACCTGACACTGCAGGCTAATGGAATAGGCATTCGTATGCTGGGTGATACACAAATACTGCATGTCGTTTCGGCTGCAAAGAATACCGTCGCTTTTTTTAAGATATCTTTCTCCATTTCCAACCGCTTCACCTGAGCCTTGAGCTTCCGGGTCTCCTCCTGTTCCGCTGTCAGCTTACCATTCCCGCGAAATGCCTGACAGCATGGCGTTGAACCTCCTTCGTCCAGCGACTGAGCATGTTCGCATGAAGTCCCAGACTCCTGGCCGCTTCTGCTCGCGTATAATGTTGTTCGGTGATCAGACTGATCGCATCCAACTTGAATTCTTTGGAATACTTCTTTCGTGTTGTCACTTCTTCCCTCCTCAGTTAAGTGCATTGTCTCTTAACTGAGCTGTCCCAATCCAGTAAACCACGTCAATTCGTGAATAGATTTTTTACCGTACATGTACTTATTCTCAAGAATATCTGCGAGGGTAAGAAGAGCAATAACTCAATATTGGGATGAAGGAATAGACGGAGGGAGGAAAGATCTCTTAGGGTGAAGTCATATGGCGAATGATTTTGCCTTCCACCATATATACGACCAATTCGGCAACATTCGTAGCATGGTCAGCAATGCGTTCAATGTATTTGGATATAAAGGACAAGCGAATAGCACGAGAAATTGTCTTGGGATTTTCCATCATATATGACAAGAGCTCACGAAATATTTGTTCATTCAAATCATCGACTCGAT
>QIMB01000153.1 GCA_003233615.1 Nitrospirota bacterium | reverse complement strand
TGTAAAGACCAATTCGCCAGTTGCCTGATTACAGATCTTCCGCTTAGAATACTTCAAAATCTTCTTCATTTTTAGTATTTTTGAGATTAAGTGTACTTTATCATTCGCATGTATCTTCACGAAGGATCTCTCCTATGACCGAACGTCTTAACAACCAAAACATTATTGATATCACCCCGCTTCCTACCCCTCAGCACATCCAGGAACGGCTCCCGCTCCCACAGGAGACAGGCCGCATGGTGTTACAGGCACGACAAGCTATCCGGGATATTCTTCATGGACATGATACCCATCGCCTGATCGTCATTATAGGGCCCTGTTCAATTCATGATCCAGATGCAGCTATCCAATATGCCGAGCAGCTCAAATGCGTGGCTGATCGAGTTCGTGACCATCTGTTCATCATTTCCCGAACCTATTTCGAAAAACCCCGTACGACCGTAGGGTGGAAAGGCCTCATCAACGATCCTAAGCTGGACGGATCCTGTGATATTGGTGCAGGATTCGAACTTGCGCGTTCCATCTTACTAAAAATCAATCAACTGGGCATGCCTTGTGCCACTGAGTTTCTTGATCCTGTCACGCCACAATATATTTCAGATTTAATTAGTTGGTCAGCCATCGGAGCTCGTACAACTGAAAGTCAAACGCATCGGGAGATGGCCAGTGGCCTTTCCATGCCGGTAGGCTTAAAAAATGGAACGGATGGCGGGCTTCAGGTGGCACTCAATGCCATGATTGCCGCACGACATCCTCAAAGCTTTATCGGCGTCAATGCTGAAGGATTGACCTCCATCATTAAAACGAACGGAAACCCTGATCGACATCTTGTGCTTCGCGGCGGAGGCGGACGTGTGAATTACAATCGAGAAGACATAGCTGAAGCCGTGCGTTGTCTCGCTCAAGAAAACATTCGCCGTCCTATTATGGTTGATTCTTCACATGGCAATTCTGAAAAAGACCATACACGACAGATTCCTGTCGCACGTTCCGTAGTCAAGCAATTTGCAGAAGGACAAACAGCCATCATGGGTCTCTTGATCGAAAGCAATCTCAAAGCTGGCAATCAGAAATGGGAAGCAGGGAAATCGATGGAATGGGGCGTCTCCATTACAGATGCGTGCATCGGGTGGAAAGAAACCGAAGATCTTCTTGATGAACTCGCGGAAACATTGGACAAGTCCACACACCCTGCCACTGTTTCGAGCTAATCATGCTATCTCTCTTTGAGATTACATGACTTCATGTAGGGGGAGAGGAAAAAAGGACGTTACGGATTAGAAGACAAATTGGGAATGCCTTCTATTTTAGAAGGGGAAACCGCATCATGAACATGTTCATGAGTATGACAGCCCAGGTGATGGCATAGACGGCGATTCCAAAAACCCGCCCAGGCGATTAACGACGCTCCAAGCACATCAAGGAAGATTTCCGTCCCACTCCCCGACTCAACCCAGAGATGGGACACAATTAACACCAATAGTCCGAGAACCGTCAGAACAGCAGGTCGTATATCCCGATGACGAGGATATGTAGCTAAGAGACCAAAACTCGCTAAGAGTGCAATCACACCGACAAAAACCCATTCTGTCGTCTCAGCTAAAAACACGCCTAAAATTCCATCCAAGCCATCCCATGAGTGAGCTGCAATAACAGGGAGTGCCAACAAAGCCAACGGCGTCACCGCACAATGCACCGCACAAATGAGTGAGGCGATAGATCCAGCTTTCGACAATGTAGGACCAAATGTACTCATGATCGAACTTTCATCTAAATCATTGACATTTAGGACAAAATCCTGAAAATTCCAGAGTATGATCATCCACCACAAATTTCGTTCGCTCCTCAATCAATTTCGTCAATTTTTTTAAGGGGCATAACAATAAATCCACAATTTTCCCACAAATCTGACAACGAATATGGTGGTGGTGCGTACGTCCTTCTTTCAACTCATACCGGGATTGGCCTTCATGGTGGAGATCTAATTGAGCCACCAATCCTAACTCCTTCAACACATTCACGGTCCGATACACCGTCACTAAATCAATCGCAATATGCTCTTCCTGCAATTGCGAATATATGTCAGTGGCACTCAACGGTTGATGCGTACGTTCTAAAAGAGCCAAAACGGCCTTTCGAGTACGAGTCATTCGCCGCCCTGTTGCCCGCAAACCCTGACTAATCGCGCTCTCTAACATCAGTAACTATCCTTGTTCTCATACGACAAGGGAACAATCGATCGGCAATACCTTATTGCAACTCTATTGCAAATACCATAACGTACCAGTGTTGTCAACAAGACCGAAACAACATACAAAGACTCCGTATACAGAACCAACATGAACATGGCATAGGATATTACTGGAGTCAGAGAATACGAGGCAGGGTTACACTAATTTCATACAGCGTTTTTCATTATCACCTCTTACTCTTTCCAATCAAAACCAGTGGAGGCAGCTAGGGACCGTGGAGTTTGAAGACCCGTAATTCGGCGTTCACCAATGATCCACGTAGGATACGTACGGACCTTGGCGGCTGTACATGCTTTAGTTAACGCACTCCTTCGACCACCGGAACTGCATTCAACATACAACAATCGCTCTGCTGAGGCTCCAAACAAGGCCTTCTGCTCCTGACAACGAGGACACCAAGAGGCCCCATAAAATTTCACATCCTTGTCAGTCAGATGAATGGCCAGAGCCTGGAGTTGTGGATCTTCCGGACCGGCAGCAGCATCAAACACGCCGCTATAGTGCAAATGCAAACCGGCCACCAGTAATACCGCAATCACCAGGGCTTCTTTGAATGATGTCGTCCAATTAGGCGGCTTCCGAAGAAGCGTAAGAATCATGATGGTGGTCATGATGGCAAAGGAGGCAAGACAATACGGGCACGTGGCTTCGATCTCCACAACCGAAACGACGGTCAAATAGGCACTGATGAAAAATCCGCACACAGCAACGAACACCACCATTGTCCAGCTACCAGGCTTCCTTTTCGCACGCCAAATACAGTAGGTCAGGATCACGTAGGTCAGCCATCCCCAAAATGCCATGGGCAAACCAAGCAACGTCGCCCATCGGCTGGCTTGCACCAGATCACATCCTGACCCCTCACTGCAAAAAGCGGGATGCGACTCAAACCATGCAACGTAGGTGAGATAGCTTGTTAAAAGAATGCCGATCCCTGCAAGCACGAGTAGTGCAAGATCTAATACAGACGTTACGTTGAGACTACCCGCTGAAACTGAACTAGAGTCATTCTCTCTATGATCAGCTTGTCCAGATTGTTGACGTTTACTGCGCTTGCCCATAACGATTGCCCCTGTCAATAAAGAAGTGAAATCATTGAGCCATAGGTTTTGTTGGCCGTTTAACCTAAGAGCGGCAGTTGAGCGCGAAAAAGCTGTGCAAGCCATTGATGTGCATAGGGAATGTAAAAATTTTGTGGTCACCTTTTGGGTGATGAGTCAATTTTTACATTTCCTAGGCGCGTTAAGAGGTTGTGCAGACTTTCGTGCCCCAACTGCTGTTTTTAGGTTTAAACAGAAATATCAAAACCAAAAGGAGAATGCAATGCATGCGCACCATACAAGACTGGCGAGAAGTGGCGTGATATTATGCAGACCACTATAGCTGAAACAGATTTCATGCAATATTGACTGAACAATTGAACATGAACAAGCAACGTAA
>QIMB01000212.1 GCA_003233615.1 Nitrospirota bacterium | reverse complement strand
TTCCCAATACAGCAGAATATTGAAATTGCCCGGATAATTCTTGGAGGTTCAGAAAGGCTTCTATCGATTGTCCATGTTCGTGCCCCCAAAGGTCTAGTAACGCAAGTTCCACTGCACACCACGCTGCAGGATTCTCATTAATGGATTGGTTGTTCGCAGTCATCCACGCTCTGAGATCATTTACACCCCTGAACTGTTCCCATGTCTGACGATGCACATCAAAATAATTCATTGTGGTGTAAATCGTCTCGCCTGTGACATATTTTCTAGGGCATCCTTCCCCTATTCCAACCATCCCATTTGATGATTCAGCTTTGATCAACACACTTTCTGTACAGGAACGAGTGGCTGTGGCATGAGAAAAAGCCTGTTTAAACGGAATCTCTAGTTTCTGTATCGTGAGGACCATGGTATGTATCCGTTCACTCTCTCATATAGTTGTCAAAATTAAACGAACAGTCTTTCTCATATTGTAATCTCACCACTTTGAATTGCGCGTCCCGCTGTCCCTGTTGAAGACAATGGACCTTATAGGCTTCCCCCGTTCCCGGGCGCAGATAGATCACACGAAGAGGTTGCAGTCTTCCACTCTCTCGTTTGGAGTGAAATTCAACATTCGCGTTCCCCATATGTTGCTCAAGTTTGTATCCCACAAAAAAATCTAATGGAGGATGCTCAAGATACAGTGTATATTGCAACGCCAACGGGTCAGCTAACATGACATAAAAATCCATAGTCGTGTGATAGGCTTCTTGAATCGCCTGGACAGCACCCATCACATGGAATTCATACAGTTTTTCTCCTGTTAAATTCGTCACCCCTTTGCCTTTTTGCACAAAACGAATCGTAGGGGTGCGATGAAACCAACCTGTGACCTCAATCAGATCATTCATGAAATACCGATAGAGTCCATTCATGGTTGTCACAATGACATAATATCGTTTGCCTGTTTCTAATTGATCGAGCGTCACGGTATTCGGACGATCGGCATCCCAATCAGTTTGCTCAACAAATTCAAAGAAATTTTCGTCGAATGTGGGGACACATTGATTCGTCTGCACATTCACATTCAGACTTCCCAAGCATTCACTCGACAAATATCCCATTTCTACGATTGCCGCCTTTGCTGAAAGCTTCGATTTGAGTTTGGAGATCAAGACGCCACAGCTTCCTCCCGTCCATGTCACAACAGCCTTCAAGTTAGGCCACAGTGCTTCAACGGTTAACTGATCTTCATGACCAAGAAACGCTTGCAGGTCACGAAGCCGGCGCCGCGTAAGACAAGGAAACGGGATATCACCGTCAGTAGGTTTTTTGTGATGTACCTCTAACTGGTCAACAAGTTGAGAGAAATGCTGCCGACCAACCTCGAACAACTTGAGAAATGTAGAGGGATTGGCCGTTGCCACGACCGAAAGATCTGGCTCCGATAAGGCCCAGGCAGCCAAGTACACATATTTTTGTTGATACTCCTGAATGCCGTGAAACGCCTCAGGAAGGAATTGCTTGGCCTGCAACACTGATGGTAAAGCCGCAGCTAACATGCCGGACATGGAGCCATAGGGGGTTCCAGACTCCAAATGCCCTTCAACTTCCTGCCCCGCAATCACCAACATCCTCCCTTGAAAAATATTGGCAATGCCCTGATATTGAGCATAGGTACTCAAGAGTTGGTAGTGCCGAAGCATCTGCTGTGTGCGAGGTAGCAGCGGAATAATTTTCGGCTTCCCCGTGGTGCCACTGGTCAAAGCATAGCTCACTGGTTGCTCATGATTGAGCTGCAGTGCCTTTGTGTCTTCTTGTGTTTGGAGATACGGACGCAGATCTTCATACGTATGTATGGGCACACCTAATCGAAACTCATGATATCCACGAAGACGACTTAGCTGATGTTTCTTTCCGAATGTTGTTTCTGCCTGGGTTGCAAGAATGCGTTCTAGCAACGCTTGCTGCACAGCTTGCGGATCATATGTTTGTTTGATAAAGGGGTTCCACCATTGATGCTTCACCATCATCATATGCGCATGCATACGAGCATTGTGACCGATCATGGGGATATTCATGACTCCACCGTCTGTTTATCTGCACCAGAAACAAATGGAACCGTCATTTGTTGAAGAAAAGCTGAGGGATATCTTCGATTCACCAAGCCTAATTCTTGAACCATTCGTTCTGACGGGAGGTACCAGGTGCCAAACAGCAGATCCCAAATAATGAGATTGTTTCCATAATTATGATTGGATTCTTGTTTTATCATGGAATGATGCCAGCGATGTAATTCGGGACCGCTGATCACGTAATTCAATATGCCAAGACGAACATCGATATTGCAATGCTGAAAAAACCCGTTGATGGCATAACACACCACGTAGAATGCCAACACGTCTTCCCCGACCCCTAACAGCAAAAACGGAAGCGTATCAAGAAGGACTTGTAATCCTTTATCAATAGGATGGAAGCGTCCGACATTGAGCCAATATAATTTCTGGGGGGCATGATGCACAGCATGAAATCGCCAAAGTAATTCCCACTCATGCGCCCATCTATGCAACCAATAGCGCAAACCATCTGCGACAACCATCATAAGCAGCATTTGTAAGGGAACAGGCCAGTGAGTCGGCCACCATCCCTCAACAATGAGATCATGCGCGTGAAGAACCTGCGACAAAATAAACATCACGGACACAGCGACAAGTTTTGGCACCACCCCTTGAATAAGCGCCATGAAGATGGCATCTTGTGCCATCTCTTGTGTATCAGCCCACCACTGTTGTCTGTAGGGATATGTCCATTCCAAACCAGCAACCATGACAGCACCGACGATAACAGGCAGATACGTGGCAACGTGAACTCCAAAATGATTCTCAAGGAGTAGGACATGCAAAGCGATACCCAAGACCAACACAAAGGGATAGGCCCCATACTGCACAACAACGTTCATGAGGATTGCCCTTGAGGGATCAATGACTCTCGCTGAGAAACGAGGCAATGGAATCGGCCGTACAGTATCACAAATGAAGCCAACACCAAGTGAAACACCGCCGGCAACGTCGCACCGAACCACTCATGTTCCGATGCCACCGTGACTCCAAGAAATAACCGAATACCCATGCCACCAAAATATATGAGGCCTAGCACAAGCAACAGGTGTCCTTTTCTAAGAGAAGGGATAACCCTGTTGCGTAATAATTGCCAGACAATGCGTACACACAGCGCCAGAATCAGAACCTGCGCTCCCACCAACCACCCATACGGCAACGTCCCGCTATGCCAACGATCAAAAGCTGGCAGATAGGCTACGGGATGCCAGGCTTGAACCAATTGCGCGACTACTCTGACACCAAAAAGTACAGTCAACACGCATAGCCACCAAGCATATGGTCTGGACAGATTTATTATGCGACAATCGACAGACATCCTTCTCGATCTTTATCGGCTAATTTTCAATGGACCTGAAAGTCCGATTCAGCAGTCTGGAGAGCAAGAATGGCCTTTTAAGAAGACTTTCAAACGTTTCGTGAAACATGTACACGTGTGTCACCCTCTTCCCAGATCGAATGATCCCGACCACGCTTGCCTTAAAATTGATGCGAAAGACCGGATCTACCGGTTTTATTATGCTCGATAATTCCTGCTAACATTTTAGTTATGTCACAGAACATTCTGATCATTGGAAACTCTGACGGTATTGGCGCAGCCGTGACACGAGCCCTCGTTG
>QIMB01000442.1 GCA_003233615.1 Nitrospirota bacterium | reverse complement strand
GGATGTTTGCGGGTGTGCATGTTCTTCATCCGTCTCTATTCTGTGAGGCTCCTCTCGAAACACCTTTTTCAATTATTGATTCCTATACAGATGCTCTTGCTGCGGGTTCTCGATTGTTGGGTTTCGTTCATAGTGGTTATTGGTCAGATATTGGGACGGTGGAGCGCTATACGCAGACGCAGGCTGATGTCAGTGCGGGATTGCTGTCTCTCCCGCATTGATTGTTGAGCTGATACGCGTCACAATGCGTGTTAGAGACTATCTGTCAATGTGTTTTCATAAAGGATGACTGAGATTGGCTTTTCAGATTTCACGCGCATCAAGTAGTTTTCCTATTCCTCGTGCAGAGGTGACCGGACCGGTGACGACAGTTCAGCAACTTCAGCACATCCTCGAACAATCCTTACGCGATCTCCACGCTGAAACACATGACCTTGAATCTACACCCGAACGAGAATTACGCCAAGCGCTTCGAAGATTATCAGATCAATTGCAACATATTCTTACCGAATCATCCGACTCAGATCTACCCGATGAGCTGACTGCTCTACGCAGCTCGCCTCTGGTCTCTTCCGCTCATTCTGTTCAGCTCTCTCAGGAGTCAATTCATTTAGTGACTTCCTGTGATGGAGTGATCCTTATGGCCAGTGATACGGCCTTTGATGTGTTGGGTGTGCATACAGTCGACCTTGGGATGATGTCGTTAGCTGAATGGATTCCACAAGAGGAATGGCGCGTGATTCGCCAACACTTGAAGGCAGGCAATCCGTCCCAAGGGCTGGTGTCGTGGGTGGTGACGTTAGAACTTTCGTCTAAAGTGTTGCAAAAGATGAGGTGTTCAGTCACACCCATGTTGGATCAAGCGCGAGATGTGACAGCATGGCATTGGGACTTGCGTCAGCACAGTGACTCGGTTGGCTCACATTCGCTCGCTCCCTTCGTACAGAGTCTCGAGACTGACCTCTTGAATGGACAGAACTTGAACGAGTCGTTGACACGGATTTGTGAGGGGTTAGTGCAGACATTTGGCTATCCATTCGTGTGGATGGCGACGGTACGGGAAGGTCAACGTATTCAATTGCGTGCGTACGCAGTGACGCCTGATTTGGAATGGGATAGTCAGAGGGCTGCATGGTGGGCCTCAGTGTCCCGGCAAGAGATGTTCGTACAGGCGTGTATGACATCTGAAAGTTCATTCGTGTCGTCTGAGTCTCTCCATGCCGGTGAATTTTTGTGGTTCCCGTCAGGCTTTCATCTCCAAGAAGTCTGTATATTGCCCTTCAGCCAGGGTGATCTTTCTGGTTTGCTGGTGGTGTGTTCGAAGATGCCCAAGGGCTTTGATTCCACAGTTCGAGAATGGTTGAAGGGTTTGGGGCTTCTCATTCAAGGCTTGATGGCTCGCGGGATGGAGATGGAGCAATTACGTCTTCATCGTGCCGTTATGGGGTCTGTTCATAATGCGGTGTGCGTGACTGATCCACATGGTCGTGTGGAATGGATTAATCAGGCCTATACCACCTTGTTGGGTGTGTCGGCTCGTCATGTGTTAGGAACGCAGTTACATTCATTCCCTCATTCACAATTGCAGGAGATTTGCGCAAATCTTGATTCTACTACTACAGCGATCGGGTGTGTGAAAACCGAAGTGATGGCAAAGGGACTCGATGGTGAATCATTAGTTCTTGACCAGGTGTTGACGCCATTAGTGGATACTGAGGGTACGATCACGCATTTTGTGGCGGTTCTCCATGATGTGACAGCCCGTGTCGTGGCAGAAATGCATTTGAAGCATCAAGCGTACCATGATGCCTTAACGGATTTGCCGAATCGAATTATGTTTGAAGATCGTTTGCAGTTAGCATTGGCACAGGCCAGGCGCGAGGACCACTTGGTTGCTCTACTCTTTTTGGATTTAGACAATTTTAAATCCATCAATGATCAGTATGGGCATCAAATGGGTGATCGTTTGTTGCGAGTGGTCGCCAAGCGGCTACTGGCCTGTGTTAGAACCACGGACACTGTCTCCCGCTTAAGCGGCGATGAATTTGCCATTATTTTGCAAGGGCTTGATCGGATTCAAGATATTCGGCAAATTGCGCAGAAAATTGTGGACTGTCTGTCTGCACCTATTCACTTAGGTGGGCAAGATGTTCCCGTGCAGACAAGTATCGGGATAGCTGTTTCCCCAAAAGATTCCAGTGATCCACGGCATTTGTTGGCGATTGCCGATCAGGCCATGTATCGAGCAAAAAAATCTGGTGGGCAGTGTTGGCATTTTTCGACTTCTGAATGGAACATCGCGTAAGGGTATTTGGTTCTTCATTCGTTCAGAATCCTCTCTGAATATTCCAATCTCTTTATAATTCGTACCTACTCAGATATTTAGGCTGAAGACTGAAGGTTATCACTCAGTCCGCTACGCTCGGATCAAGCCATTCAAGACATTTTCGGCTTCGACGATCTTTGGTGCAACCTACAAACAGTGGTTGGATCACGAAAGTCTGCACAAGACCTTGACGCTCCAAGGAACTTTAAAAACTGACTCATCACCTACAAGGTGACCACGCAATGTGTACATTCCCTCTGCACATCGATTGCTTGCACAGATTTTTCTCGTCCAACTGCCGTCTTTAGATTCAATCAGTGGCAAATCCTGTTGTAGGATCAGGCCACTCAAATCCTTCGGTCTTCAGTCTATCCGTCTGAGTAGCGACCATAATATGTGGTAAGGCCAGCCCCTTATTATTGAGATGTGGTTTTCTTTCGTTGAGGAAAAAACACGATTGTTGAGAAAAAGCTGCGAATTTTCTCCTGATCCTCATGCATGGAACGGGTTACGATCTGTAGGGTGTTCCCTACAATATGCCTGATCCCTAGATTGCCGATGCGTCGAGAATTGCAAGTCCTGACCATGTTTCCTGTAAGTCTTCCCCATTCGTAACTGCTCGAGACAACTCGTGAATTTTTGCTTTGTTCCCTCACTTGTGGCATTGGGAGAGAGTTGAAATTCATGGCCTTTTCAGGTTGCGCTGTCGTAGTTGTGCTACGGCGGAAATCTCGCCTGACATCTTTTGGCCCTAATCTTGCGTTGTTATGAATGTGTAGAGCTAGGGGTGTTGTACACTGAGAGAATGAAGACATTGTATGTGTGCGAGAAAAGGAGTGTGAATCCATGAGTGTTCGCTTTCAACCGATGAGATTACTTGCATGGAGTCTCGTGCTCATAATGGTCTTGTTTGCTGCGGGATGTGGGCACCGATCATCGCACGGCAGTCAGGCACATTCGAAGAAATTTCATAAGGCCAGGATGGTTGCACACCAGCCGAGTGCATCAGATCTCATGTCAACGAATGGTGCCTCTGGGGAAAACGATGGAGGGGAAGGGTATTTCCCGAATGAGTCGGGTACCTTTTCGGATTTGTTAGATGAAGATGCATTGATTCAAGAAGATCCGCAGTTTGGCAGCAATGGGAATGGGGGAGGATTTCCGAATGACTACTGGGTTACTCGCACGCGTGCCGAACAGTTTACTGCGCTGAGTGGGCTGGAAGATGTCCATTTCGACTTTAATAGCGTTCAACTGAATGAACAAGCCAAAACAATATTGATCGCCAATGCTGAATGGCTGAAAGCTCATCCTGAGGCAGAGGTGACGATTGAAGGACATTGTGATTATCGAGGCACGTCTTCTTATAACTATGTGTTAGGCGAGAAGCGTGCGCTGCGAACAAAAA
>QIMB01000112.1 GCA_003233615.1 Nitrospirota bacterium | reverse complement strand
GAAGTGGTGAGGATGAAGAAGCGGGTGCAATCCTCAAGGTTCATGAAGCCTTGGGGATTTTTTTATTGTGGGAAGATGGCGAAATTGGTGGGGGAAGGTTGGTGGGCAAGTTCTGTGTGTGCACCCGCACCCTAGCGCTCTCCCTACTAGGGAGAGGGGACATGATCAGAAAGTAGTTGCTCAGTTTGTTTTGGGCACGATAGCCTTCCTTATTGTAATATTTGTCTTTTGCCCAATAACTCAAGTCTATGCAAAAGAGAACCAACCCATGAAACGTCGGCAACAAGGTATTTTGACGGGCATGCCATTTATGGCGAACATTGCGCTTCGGACGTTTGTTGATGATTTAGATCGAAAACTGTATCTGGCCAAAACACCGAAGCGGATCGTCTCTCTAGCACCCAGTATCACGGAAATCTTATTTGCTATCGGGCTAGACGAAGAAATCGTTGGGGTGACGGATTTCTGTAATTTCCCTGAACAGGCGTTGACCAAGCCAAAAGTGTCATACACACAGCCAAATTTAGAAATTTTGGTTGCGCTTGAACCACAGCTCGTCTTGGCCCCGCCCTCGTTTCTTCGTGCAGATTTATTCCAACATTTGTGCTTGAATCAAAAACGGTTGAAGGGATTTTTGGACATATTCAGTTGCTGGGAAGAATGGTCGGGCGGGCGCCAGAGGCCAATGCCTTTGCGGCGGATCTGCGTAGGCAAGTCACTGCTCTCACGAAAAGAGTCGAAGGCCGTCCTCGTCCGACGTTGCTGTATGTCTTGAATTCCGAACCTCTGATTACTGTTGGTCCCGGGAGCTTTATTCATCATCTCATTGAATTGGCAGGTGGGCGGAATGCCGCTGAACGGGCAAACGCTCCGTATCCTCGCCTGACGATGGAAGAGGTGCTGACTCAAAATCCCCAGATCTTGCTTTTTCCGATTGGCGAATATGAAGGGATTCCGCAAGCCGAACAAGATCGTTGGAAACGATGGGAATCGTTGCGGGCTGTGCAAGATGGGAAATTATTTCAAGTACAAGCTGATTTGTTGAATCGCCCGGGTCCTCGCGTACTTGATGGGTTACGACATTTAATCACATTGCTGCATCCAGATGTCTCCCTAGACGAGCCTTTGCGTGAAGCCACCACAGAATAAGGTTCATGTATCTCGGATAGCCTCTTAGGATTCATGACGCCGCTTGACTATTTTTCAGAAACAACCTTCATGACGCCAAATCTTGACACGCCACCGCTGCCCTCTTCTTCATCGGTGCTTTCGTTGGAGCGTTCGGTTTCATCGGATGCGACAGGCAATAGGGCGCCGGTGTTTAGCCGCACCCTCACACGAAGTCGCTGGTGGGCATGGGTGAGTGCGGCCTGTGTTGTGACAGTCGTGACCTTTGTGGTGTGTTTAGGTTTTGGTACGCAAACAATTCCCTATTCGAGGATTATTGCAGTCGTCATGGCTGTGGTGGTTGGCCCCTTTACCGAACAGGGTATTGGTGATCCGACATCCGTCATTCTTTTACATGTCAGGATGCCTAGAGTGGTGTTAGCATTTTTTGTGGGTGGAAGTTTGGCGATGGTCGGTGTCGCGCTCCAAGCCTTGTTGCGTAACCCCTTAGCCGATCCGTTTGTTATTGGTATTTCCAGTGGCGCCGCTCTTGGGGCAGCGATTGCGCTACTCTTTGGCGTTGGGATATCGGTGGGGAGCATTTCGGCTCTGCCTATCTGTGCCTTTGCAGGTGCGCTGTTGGCGCTCATGATCATGTATCGCATTTCTATGGCGCAATATGGATTTTCTGTGTATACCCTCTTGCTAGCAGGGGTTGTGCTCAATGCCATTTTTTCAGCCTTCATCATGTTCTTAACCAGTATCGCCGATCCGAATCGCGCGTTTGGCATGTATGCCTGGCTGATGGGGACTTTGACCGGACCCGATTGGCCAACATTGGGAATGTTGGTGGTGTATCTTGGCGTGGGGCTTGTCATGTTGGGAATGCATGCGCAGTCGTTGAATCTACTCACGCTTGGGGAGGAAACGGCTCGATCATTGGGTGTCGAGGTGGAGCGGGTGAAAAAAAGTGTATTTCTAGCTGCGGCACTCTTAACCGGAGCGGTAGTGAGTTTCAGTGGCATTATCGGATTTGTCGGGCTCATTATTCCTCATGCTGTTCGATTAGTCGTGTCTGCGGATCATCGTCTCTTGTTACCCATGGCTGGATTAGTTGGAGGGATGTTTTTGATGATGGCTGATACGGTAGCCCGGACGGCATTGAGTCCGAGTGAATTCCCCGTAGGCGTGATGACGGCCTTGGTTGGTGGACCCATCTTTTTGTGGTTGCTCACCACTCGCCAAACACAGTTGGGTATGAAGTAAGAAATATGATGAACGACGAATTCACCTCCAACGTGGCGTATTCGCTACAGGATGTAAGCTTTTCCTATTCAAGAGGAAAACACGCCGGATCTGAGGCCGTCTTAAAGGAGCTATCTTGCCTCATGCTTTCTGGGCGAGTGTTGGGAATTCTCGGCCCGAATGGGTCTGGAAAAAGTACGTTATTGAAATTGTTAGCCAGAGTGTATCAGCCACAACAGGGCACGATTGAAATCTTGGGGGAATCGTTATCGGGCCTGTCCCAGATCGAGGTGGCCAAGCGGGTGGCGTTAGTTCCGCAAGAAACCTTGCAAGTGTTTCCCTTTACTATTGCGGAAATGGTGCTCATGGGCCGGTCGCCTCATCATCAAGGATGGGGAGGGTGGCATTGGGAAGATTCTCAAGATTGGGCGATAGTACAAAACGCGATGGAGGAGCTTGATGTGGCGCATCTCGGTGATCGCCTGGTGACTGAAGTGTCCGGTGGGGAACGGCAGCGAGCCGTCATTGCGCGAGCGTTGGTGCAGGAGCCGCAAATACTTCTGTTGGATGAGCCCACGGCTTTTTTGGATCTTCATCATCAATTGGATATTGCTCGTATTATTCGACGGTTGAATCGAGAGCGAGGGTTGACGGTCATACTGGTCTCGCATGATCTGAATTTGGCCAGCCAATATTGCGATCATGTGATGTTGTTGAACAAAGGGCGTATTGCCGCGATGGGGTCCCCCCACATGGTTATTCAACCAAAAGTTCTTGAAGCGGTCTATGGCTGTTCGGTACTCGTTGATCGGCATCCACAATCCGGTCTGCCGCGCGTGTCATTGCCAATGTAATATTGGATAGTGTGTTCGTTGGTGTTCATTGTTTCTTAATCTTTTCACAAAGGAGGCGGGTTATTTAGCGGAAATTGAACGACTGTAAGGGGGAAGCTGGTGGAAATCCAGCACGGTGCCGCCACTGTAAGCGGGAAGTCACTCTGCACAATGCCACTGTCTTGAAGAAGTAAGGAGTAAGTAGTTAGGAGTGAGTAGGGGGGATAATTTTTCTCCTTACTACTTACTATTCACTCCTTACTGGTACGAGATGGGAAGGCGCAGAAGAACAATCATTCGCAAGTCAGGAAACCCGACAGCCGTTTCTTCCATAAGACCCCTTCGAGCTAAAGGGAGGTGGATGATGTCCACAAAGGTTCTTTCTATTGTTTTTGCCTCGGTGTGTGCTTTTCCCATCAGTGTCGTACAGATGACTCCTGCCCATGCGGAGAAGTCTGTGGTGCTTGAAGAGAGTCAGTCTTCCATTCAACAATTGCCAGAAGTTCTTGTCACCGATACACGGCTTCCCAGTGTCCAGGAAAATATTTTGGCCGTACCAGCTAAGGTGACGGTGATTTCCGCTGAAGACATTCAGCAATCCGGGGCCACAACTGTTCAGGAAGCCGTTGCCCAAGCCACTGGAGTGGTGATGTATAATCAGGTGGGCAATACCTTTGAGCAAAGGATTGATTTTCGGGGCTATAATGGATTGCCCGTGTCTTCCACCAGTGTGTTTGTTGATGGGGTACGGGTCAATGATCCCGAATTTGGATTTGTGGCTTTTGATCTTATCCCATTGGAAACGATTGAACGGATGGAAATTATCCCGGGGGCTTCAGCGATTTATGGAAAAAATGCCATGGGAGGTGTCATCAATATTACGACCAAACGTGGGTCCGAAAAACGGCAGCTTACGGGTGAAGCGGCTTGGGGGAGCTTTGGGCGCCAACGGTATACTCTCGACACCAGTGGTCCGGTAGGAAAACTGGACTACTATGGGTCGTTGAGCAGAGAGCGGGAAGATGGATATCGGGATGGGTCGGATGCCAAATTGTGGCGGGGATTTGGGAAAGTTGGATATCGCCCAATGGATGGGACTGATCTGACAGCTTCCTATACCTATATTAAAGATAATTTGGAACAAGCCGG
>QIMB01000046.1 GCA_003233615.1 Nitrospirota bacterium | reverse complement strand
CATGTATGGAACAAATTGGGAGAGATCGATCAGTCTTCTATGGGAATCACATGAAAAGCGGTTGAGGAGAATGTGTTGAGCGAACGATCAAGGAAAATATTTCTGAGCCCTTCTTCATTTCCTGAAAATACATCTGTTCCATTTTTTTTCTTTTCCTTGAGCGACTGTCATGATGAACACAGAGTGCGATGAAGAGACCGGCCCCATCTGAATATATAGCGTAAAATGCGACTTGACCCGTTCTTCTATACTTGTTTACTCATTGTGTCTTCGGTGGATCATAATCAAAGTCGATTGCAGCCAATAATGGTGTCGTTTGGTATTCGTTTTGCGTCTTAGTAAATCGACCGGATTCAGCGATCAGGTGTAAATGTCTCTTCGCACGCGAGCTGATTACGTATAGCAGCTTTGAAGCCTGATCATTTGCAAAAGATTGTGAGTTTTTGATGATCACCTGCCAATTAGGTATATATCCCGCGAGAAGGCCAAATGCTATGACTGTATCGTACTCCTCTCCCTTGACCCCGTGACATGTGCTAATCACTACGCCAGAGGGATGCCGAAATAGCTTCTGGAAACTCTGGATGTCCCGTAGTGCATTATCCCCAATCTCGTCGAGTCTGGAATTGGCTTTTTCAAAGAAAAGCTCATAGGCTTTTCTTAATGCATCCCCAGAATTGAGGTCTAGGTCTAGTCCGGTTAGAAAAACATTAAAAACGGCTATTAAATATTCAAGGCCATCCTCCTCTTCCGATAATATGGAATTAATGAAACGGAGCAACCGTCTAGGGGTCTTCAAGCTCTCAGGGATTGAAACGCAATGTGTGTCCACTAATTCAAGGAGTACCTCGCCTGCCCACCGCATGCGTGTCCTGTAGAGTCCGGGTCGAGATGTTGTTAGAAACAATCGAGCAATCTTGAACCACAAGTTTTCTCTTTGGCTGTGGAAGGGAGAAAGACCAGGGGCATCAAAATCTACTTCGGGTATCAGACCTACTAGCGAACGACCGAGGGCTCGAATATGCCACCATTGGGGAGCCAATACACATATCTCATTTTCAGGGATTCCAGAATCCAAAGCATTACGGATGAACTCGGCAATGGTTATAGAAAGGTCTTCCTTGGCGATGGTATTATTCTGAAATGTGATGAGACCAGGTTCATCTGCGTGTTCAGCTAGGGATACAATTGGGGTCGATTCTGGACGGAAGTGCTGATAATAGTTGATCAAACGCTGCGAAGAACGGTAGTTGCCTGTCAATTCTAGGTGAGATAGAGAATTCAACCCAAATTCATGAGCAATCTCGTCCGTGGTTTTCGAAACAGCACCGAGTGATTCATAAATACATTGATCAGCATCTCCTACTAGAAAGAGCATTGGCTGCTGTTTAGCCGCCTTGATAATCCGCGAGAGGATGCCAAACTGCAAGTCTTGTGTATCCTGAATCTCATCCATACAAAATAATTGAACAATACTGCCGATTGTGGAAGCGATCTCCTCGTTATTGCCAAGAACCTGAAAGGCATAGTGCAGGATGTCGTCATAATCCACTAACCGGTCCTCTTCTAAATGTTCCTGATATTCATTAAAGATGGAAGCGGCGGCTGGATCGTTGTTTGAGATCACTCCTGCACGATCCCGTTTAGTATTTACTTCCAAAAAAGGCGGTTTATCATACTTTTTTCTCAATTCTCTTAGTATTTTCTCAGTGTAGTACTCATCAGCTACCGAAAAACCCTTGCGCAAACGAGAGACATAGGGAGCATAAGGACGCAAAACCCATTCAAGCGCGAATGAGTGTATTGTTCCGGTCCAGAGCTGATCATTCTCAATGCCCAACTTGTCAAGGCGAGACTGTATTTCATCGGAAGCTCTGTTCGTGAACGTCAGCGCTACGACCCGTTGCGTACTCGATGCAAGTTCTGATAGTCCCTTTATTACACGTCCAGTTAAAACACGTGTTTTTCCACTACCAGGGCAGGCAGTTACCAGTGCGTTACCCTTATGGTCTACTGCGTCCTTCTGTTGGGAACTGAAAGCAATCATTACGTCCTATATTCTTGGAGGTGCTTGATTAAGCTCGTCAGGTCATCATCTGTTGCTGTGGAGGTGAATTGCTCCAAAAATTCAGCTGCTTTCATCTTCTGTATTTCTTCGATGGCTGGCAGTTTCGATTTCGATACAGCGCTGAAGTTTTCATTGGCAAGTCGAAACAGCCCAATTTGTTTTAATGCACTTTTGCTCAATGAGTCTGCCGCAGCAAATGCAACTCCCCGAAGGATGTAGTTTGGTATTTTTGTGTTAACTTGAAGTTTCTCCGCAAGCAAGAGAGAGAACCAACCTTTACCTTCTTTGTTTGCTAGGCGGAGAATTTCGCGGCCGGAAATCGCCAGGTCATTATTTTCGATAGCAGCCCGCGCTCTTTGCTTCGCTGCTTTCTGCGTGTAGATTTCTTCGATGACTGCACATATCTCGTGCCTATTTCCTGCTGAAAGAAAGTCGATCTCAAATGTGTGTTCAGCGTAAAAGGCGGACAACCAAGGGTTAGTGCCGCAGAAGTCATTCAAGTCTGAACATCGCTTTTGGCCCACATCTGCAGCTGATCGGACATGTTTCTGTTCCTCATTGTCGTTTTTGGGGTCTGAAGAAAGCTCAATGAAGGGCTGGTCCTTATCCGTTAGGATCGAGCACCTTCTACGTATGCGCTCGTTGTGGAAGATGATTGCAATATGCTCAAAAAAAGCCGAATCCATCGAGATGACACTGATACCCATTTCATCAGGAGATAGCCCGAAAACCGCCTTGAGCATACTAGATACTATTAGAAGTTCAGCTGCTCCCTCCACTAAAAGAATTCCCTTTGCAAATAGAATTGTGGATCTGACCGCATCAAGATAGCGTTCCACTCTTTGTGCTACTCCGTCCCCAAGGCCATTCGAAGGTCGATAGACTTCCGCATGGTTCTCCTTCTGCGCAAGTACGTTGACACTTTGAACTTTTGCAGCAGATGAGATGTGAGTTGAATGGGTAGAAACTATCACTTGTGTCCGGTGTGTAGACTGGTTCTCAAATAGTGTTTTCTGGATGTGTGTGTGGATGTGGGCTTCAGGTTCTTCAATGAGTAAAAAATGAGCTACTCTGTCGCTGGAAAGCTTTACCTCATACTCAAGGAGTTTGAGGGCCAAATAGATTAGGTTTGCTCCGCCAAGGGATTGTTCCGATAGGTCTCCTCGATAATCGCTTTCTACTGTGTCCCCAACTCTGACCGTCAAGCGTTGCAGTAGTTTATCCATTTGGTTTGGCAAGCTAGATTCGATACTCACAGCTGGGGCGTAGGTGTGCCCCACGGTTGATTGGAGGGTTTCCTGAATCCCAGTTGCTATTTCCGTAATTTCTTTAAGGGAAGAGATGTCTTTGTTAAGTTTACCGACTGTCTTAACAATTCTTTCTGCATCCGCAATCTCGATCACGGATTCAGTTCCCCGAAGGAGTGCCAGTAGTGGGTTAGACCGAAATCCCCGTAGGTCGGAAACCACATCTCTGAGAGCTGGAGCAAACGTGCAGGATATCTCGGGATAGATGGCCCCTATCCGAACGCCTGTTTCGCCTTGATCTTCAGCATCAGGGTTGGGAAAGATGTTGTTATCGAGATCTCCAACTAGGCCTCAAATAAGTGTGATTGAATTTCGTGCCTCAC
The DNA here is from genome assembly GCA_003233615.1 of Nitrospirota bacterium. GTDB lineage: Bacteria > Nitrospirota > Nitrospiria > Nitrospirales > UBA8639 > Nitrospira_E. The sequence continues at coordinate 57 of QIMB01000046.1, read as the reverse complement.
ACGAAAAAACCGGAAACACCTTCCAGGATTGGCTCTAATGCGTTTGAACGAACAGAT
>QIMB01000386.1 GCA_003233615.1 Nitrospirota bacterium | reverse complement strand
ACACGAAACGCGACAGGATCATCCTGAGAGGAAGATCCTGTTGAATCCTCCTGACAGGATTCGAAACACCGTCCTGGAAGATCCTCAAGCAATTGGCGAATACTGTCCGCCACTCCTGTTTCCATGGGCAATTGAAGAACCTGCATCCCCTCAATGGTATTTCTTCTAGTTTCCAGCCGAACGATTCCCGTCCTGTGATTGCCAGGGAGATAGCCGGGAACAAAAATAGACTCTGTTACCGGAGGGGCCCATCGATATTGGAACCAGGCTGTCAAGGACTGGACCATTTTCGAATAATCTCTGGTGGTTTTCTCGTCTTTCGTGTAGTCTTCAATGGGTTCAACGGTCACCTTTCGTCGTTCTTGCGGGACAGGGACTATCACACAATCAAATGTCATCGGGGCTTCAGGCCCCAGAAATATTGAACCCACAAAGGGAGTTTTTCCAGTGAGAAGGGGAGTCGGGGCAATGGGAAAAGTAATGACACCATTGCCCTTCACATCAATATGTTGTTCAACCCTCCAAGACCAATTAGAAGACAAGGCAATCACCTCCCCCGTTTTCCGAATGGCCCGAACGAACAGGCGGCGAGCCGTTTGTATCGATTCGAGAAAAATGACTTGAGCACCCTGGTCCGGATCCCGAAAAGCCATGGCCGCCGTATGGTGTTCTCCTTGAGCGACCTCCTCTATGAGTTGGAAGTCAGGACTCACTCGAGTGAGTCGTTCCGGGTCCACCTCCACCGAAACCGGCACCCAAACTTGAAGAGCCTGAGAACTCTGTGACTGGACCGAAGCCTCAGATTGGTACTCTGGCTCACCTACCTGAGTTCTGATTACATGAGTCCAAATACGATCCGCAATCTGAGCAGCTTCTTCCCGAACCATTCGTAGCCTCTCAAGACTCAGGAGTATATCGGTTAGGGAGACCTGGGAAATAGTGTGGTTTGGGGGATCGTCAGGGTAAGGAATATCGGGCTCCATTCTATTTGATGGAGTTGAGGCCTCAATATCCAGCGGGCTTGAAGCCATGGGCAACAGGGTTTGTTCGACTAACATGTCATGTGGATTTGGCGTACCCGCTCGAAACAGTTGACTCAGGCGCTTGGCCAAGTCTCTTTCAAGAGTAGGCACGTTTTGTATATTTCCTCGCACCCGAACGGTCCGCACGACTTGCCCTTGTTCCACATCTAGCAGATGGGCCTCCACAATCAACTCTAAATCCTCTACATAAAACATCCCCGTCAGTAAATACCTGGCACCGGCCAATCGGCCAATCCGTGCCGTCGGGCGTTCTTGGAACGTCCCCCGATGTTGGAGCAATTGTTCACGAAGTATTTCTCCAAGGCGCCGGCGTGAAACAATTCGAACACCTGGCACCACCGCTAAATCCGTCGTCAACATGTCAGGCAGGCCCTGTTGTAACCATTCCAGATTTGATCGATTGGAGTAATCATTAAAAGGAAGGATGGCAAGGAAATATGGCGGGGCTATGGGGTCTAACCTTTCAGTGTTAACAGGAGGCTCAAAGGAAGCAGGAGGAGGGGAGGGAAGGGGAGTAATCGTAGATTTCGAACATCCACTCAAAAATATCAGACTGGCTCCAAGTACACTTAGGAGTTGAACCATCAACCTTGGCGGGTATTGTGGGTATGCAAAAATTAACAAATCCTGCCGATGGCCCTCTCCGCAAGAATACACCTAGGTGTACAGACTCTTTGGTCGATTAGGCATGGTCTTGTGTGGTGGCCAAATCCTGAAAATCCACCCTCACCAGATGCTTTGGTGGCGCACTGGGATACGAGAACTCCCCTTTTTTTTCCCAAATGGCTTCGACAAAGTCAGGAACAATTTATTTTCCCTTTTCCAGACTACCCAAAGGGATTCTTCACTAAAAAAGGATTCACAAGCCGGACCCCTTCCAGCACACGATCGTGTTGAAAATTCGCACTGAATAATCGAGTGACTCCCGCTTCACGAGCCACTGCCCAAATCATGGCATCCCAAAAGGAAAGCCGATGTTGCTTAACGGCTTGCAGAGTTTTCTGAAGTGTGGTGGGGGTAGCTGATGTGATTGTAAAAAGAATTTGCCAATCCTGAGCCTGGGCGTGAGCTTCTTCATGGGTCATTCGTTTCTTTCGGGTGACAGCAGCAAAAAACTCGCTGAGTACTTGCAAGATTACAAGACAGTCTTGATGAAGTGCAGATTCCTTAATCAGTTCCTGCGCTTGCCCATGCCGCTTCCCACTATCCCGATCAACGGCATAAAAGAGAATGTTCGTGTCCAGGCTAATGCGTTCGGCGCTCATGCAATTTTTCCCGTGAAGGTCGTTCTCCACCTAAAGAATACCCACGCTTCATTCGAGCAACGGTGCGCTTGAATGATGCGTGTTGTTCCGTGCTGAGCGTTCGTTCCTTCTCAACAGGCGCCAGACGGGTCACTGGAGTCCCACGGTGAGTAATGAGGATCTTTTCCCCTTTTTCGACCGCTTTGACATAACGGGACAGGTGTTGATTCGCCTCACGTAAACTAATTTGTTGCTCCATGATGTTCTCCTCACAACGAGCCAGTATACTGTAGGACATCCTACAATTTGTCAAGATCAACAAAGGTGGTGCCACGGATGCCGCCAACGGTGAATCCACTAAACTTCTAGCCCTTTTTTCGTCAACAAGTTGAATGAGTTTTTTTTGCGCTTTCGTTGATAATACGGATGAATGAGTCGCCGCAAAGCGTTGAGTGGAATTTTAAAATGCCTATGGTAATCTGACCATGGAATTTTTGTTTAGGAACTCTTTAGAGGAAAAGATCTACAATGAATCAGATGACCATTTCCAAATCAAAATTGAAATCACGGATTCTAGAGATCTTGAGAGACGTTGAACGGACTCGCAAAGAACTGATCATTACCGATCATGGAAGACCCGTGCTGAAAATTCCTCCCTACTCCCCGAAACCTTCAGAGGTTCTGAAAACACTTCGTGGCAGTGTTGTAAAATATACAGATCCGACAGGCCCTATTGAGGCTTCTTGGAATGCCCTTTCATGATTGTCCTCGATACCCATGTGTGGGTATGGTGGTTGAGCGAAGGCTATTCCTTTTCTTCCACGGTTCAGAAACTCCTCAACGAAGGCAAGACGAAACACACCATTTATGTTTCGTCCATTAGCGTGTGGGAAGTGGCGCAACTTGCTACACGCGGACTCTTACAACTGACGATGGACTATACGGATTGGATTGCTCATGCCGAATCCCTCCCTTTTATCAATTTTGTGCCAATTGATAACCACATTGCCCTCAAGTCGATACAACTCCTCCCCCCTCTCCATCAAGATCAAGCTGATCGCATCATTATTGCGACTGCCCTCACCTTAGGAACCCCGCTCATCACAAAAGGTGAAAAGATCATCCGCTATCCGCATGTCGATACGGTGTGGTGAGAAGAAAACACGAACACTTTTCTTAGACAACATTCCAACTCATCAGCTCTGGAATGACAATCCTAGACTAATGACTCCTGAACAGGCGTTAGAAAGTGAGGCAAACGAAGAAACATCGCAGAACGTCTGACAAGAGGCACCCAGGGCGCGCAGTCTTTTGCGTTTATTCAATAAATTGGGGAGTCAGGTGCAAATTTGAACATGAAATTATTGTGCCAGCGTAATGTTTGAGTAGAAAGGACATGCGATGGACAACGTGTCGAAATTTCCCACAATTGTAAATGTAATGCTTTTAAGACGCGGCCATAATGTTAGA
>QIMB01000108.1 GCA_003233615.1 Nitrospirota bacterium | reverse complement strand
CGAAGCAGGAGAAACCATGAGTCAAACAATCGTTCGATGCCGTAATTGCGGATGGCAACCGCATTTTCAGGCTCCGATCATCCAGGAAACTGAAGAGTCGCGCATGATGCGCACGCTCACGAATCAGTTTGTTTTTGGATGTGATTGGGATCGGCGCCCTGTTGGTTGGTAAGGGCCTACCTCTGTGTCATCTCAGGCCAGCTTGGGTCGATCGTTTCTCGCACAATGAGACTGTTGAATGATAGCCAAATTGGCGATTCCTTGATTTCTGGTCATCTATAAAATCAATACGTCACGTATTTGCAATTCTTGATACATCCCATTATTCAACAGTTCCACATTCTTAACGTCGGCCTTTCAGCGCTTGTGGCTGCTCCCACAGATCGACCCAGCCTGACTCGATTTTGAACGCAACAAGCTTGTATCCCCTCAGGGTGAACCCTTGGCCTGTTTGTAAAAGGAGGGTGCGCGCTTCAACGCAACGGAGTCCCGATTACGATTCTTCGACGCCTTGTTGGATATTTTTTTGTTTGAGGAGGCGGGAGAGATAGGTGCGTTGGAGGTCGAGTAACTCGGCTGCTTTAGATTTGTTGCCATTGCTACGGCGCATGGCTCGTTCCAAGATGTGCGTGGTAAATCGTTCAATGGCACCATGATAGGGAAGATTGTCAAAGATATCAAACTCATCGTGACTCCCGCCAAGTCCGAGTAGTTCCGTTGAAATTTCTTTGTCTATACCCAAGACAACTGCACGAGCAATAGCATTGTCGAGCTCTCGGATGTTACCGGGCCATGCATAGCATCGCATGGTATCAATCGCAGACTTGGAAAATGTTTGTGTATGTCGTTTCATTTCCCGAACATGACGTCCTAGAAAATGCTCAGCTAAGGGAATGATATCTTCCGGGCGATCGCGCAACGGTGGTAAGGATAAGTTCACGACATTGAGCCGAAAGTAGAGATCTTCTCGAAATGTGCCGGCTTTGACGCCTTGCTTCAGATCTTTATTGGTTGCCGCGATAATCCGGATATTCACGCGAATGAGGCGTGTGCCACCCACGCGAGGAAATTCATGATCTTGTAACACGCGCAATAATTTAGCTTGTAGACCAATTGGCATGTCTCCAACTTCATCCAAAAAAACTGTGCCACCATCTGCTACTTCAATCTTTCCTTTTTGCAACGTGTCAGCACCTGTGAATGCGCCTTTTTCATGGCCGAAGAGTTCATTTTCGAGAAGAGAATCGGTCAAGGCCACACAATTGATGATACTGAACGGCATCTCACGCCGTTCGCTCCAGAGGTGGATCGATCGCGCAAAGAGCTCTTTTCCAGTCCCACTTTCTCCCAATAACAACACCGTGGCATTCGTCTCAGCAGCACGTTTGGCGAGTTGTACTGTGGAGCTGACTTGAGGACTCTCTCCCACAATTTGGCTATACCGGCTTTCGACCTCTATCCGCAATGACGCAACCTGTCGGCCTAATGCCTCCCGCGCCAAGACTTTCTTGAGCATGAGCGTCAGACACTCAAATTCTATGGGCTTGGTGAGGAAATCGTAGGCCCCAGCTTTCATTGCTTCGACGGCTTTGGAAACTGTGCCATGTGCCGTCATGACCACGACTGGTAAGGGTAGACTGTCTCTTCCGCTTATTCCGTTTGTCTCACTTCCAGCAGATTGCTTCGCATTGAGTTTTCCTAATTCTTGCAACACTTCCATCCCGGTCATGTTGGGCATTTCCAAATCCAACAACATGAGATGCGGAAAGTACCGATCCAGTTGCTCCATCGCTTCTTGACCATTTGACGCAGACACGGTTTCATAGCCCAGCGCCTCAAGCCGATCGGTGAGCATGAGCACGATGTCCGGTTGATCATCGACAATGAGAATTTTCTTTTTCATAGGTTTCCTCTGGTGAGCCCCACGGGCTCATTGCAAGGCTACATAGGACGTCAGCTTATGAGGCAGGGATTATCGCTTGAGCCCCTCAAGCACTGCAGCGGCCAACAAAGGCACCATCAATTCATGATGTCCGATCAGACTATAGCCTTTTCCGCCTTTCTGGGTGGGTCGTTTAACGACATTAGTCAAGGGGCGATAGTGAGGGAGAAAATCCATGTTGACGGTCGTGATGCGCTTGAGCGCACGCCCGAGATTCCGGCTTAAGGTCACTGTTTTCAAAAAGACTTCCGGCAGAAAAACCGCCGAGCCAAGATTGATATACACGCCACCTTCCATTTGGGAGACCACCGCTGCCAGTTTGTGAAAATCTCGCAACGAGGTGCCGCCAATCGCTTCCCCGTTCGCGCTGGGATGCATGTGAATGATGTCGGTCCCAATGGCCACATGCACCGTGATCGGTATGCCTAATTGCACCCCCGCTGCGAGCAGACTTGAACGCCGATTCGGAAACTGTGTGGGATGTGATGTCATATACCGACCTACAGCTTCGCCAAGCCCCAAGCCCTGTTGCCATCCAGTCACCATCGCTTCATTCAGGATTCGGCCTGTATCTTCTGCCATTCCAAATCGTCCGGAATCAATTTCGGCTTCAACTTCTTCCGAGGTGTGTCCTTGATACGCCAATTCAAAGTCATGAATGACAACTGCACCGTTCATCGCCACAGCGGTAATCACGTCTTTACGCATCAAGTCGACGAGAATAGGATTGAGTCCGACTTTCGTAGGATGTGCTCCCATCCCGAGAATGACTGGCTTTCCGCGTTGTCGTGCCGTGACAATAGCCGAGACTACAGCCTTCAATGTCTGACCGGCCAAAATATCTGGAAGAGATTGGAGGAATTTCTGAAATGAACCACCGCGACGCCATGGCGTCGCCCCATCGGTCATCTTAACTTTGGAATGGCGTGTGCGAAGTGGATATGTACGAAGCCGAGCAAGATTCAGCTTGGGTCCGATGGGAGAAAACGATGGGTTAGTCTTGGTTGCCAAAGAGTCGCTCTTCAATGAGTTCGCACAGCACATGCCCAAGCGTGATATGACATTCTTGAATGCGCGCGGTGACTGAAGAAGGCACACTGAAACAATAATCGACCAAATCTATCAGTTTGCCTCCGGTGCCACCGGTCCAGCCTACGGTCACGATACCCCGTTCATGCGCAGCTTCCACACCACGAATGACATTCAACGAGTTCCCGCTCGTGCTGATCGCAATGGCCACATCACCCTTTCGACCATGTGCCTGAATTTGTCGAGAGAAAATATCTGTGTAGTCGTAGTCATTGGCAATGCAGGTCAACGCGGCCATGTCGGTGGTCAACGCCAAGGCAGGGAGGGCAGATCGTTCACGACGGTACCGGCCCACAAATTCTGCGGCAATATGCGAGGCATCCGTGGCACTTCCGCCATTCCCAAAGAGCATGACCTTTTTCCCGTCGCGGAAGGCCCGGATCAGCAGTTGGCCCACTTCCACAACACGTTCGGCATGCGTGCGGATGAATGCATTTTTTACATCCGCACTTATTTCAAAGGCTTCAATTACGTCTTCAATTTCCATGATGAACGGATTTTAGCAGGATACCACTTAAATTTCACTTCGGTCAGGTTTTCTTGCTGGTCCTTTCGGTCAATGATATAGTCCTTGCCATTGTGAGTGCTCATACGCCAACCAAAGCGCTCCTTCTCGCCGTCCAAACCGATCCTACTCCTATTATCTCTGTCTTGCAGCAACTCCAGCCGGAGATGGTCTGTTTTTTTCTGCACGAATCTTCAAAACATGTGGTGGAATCTGACGTGCATCCTGCCCTCTCTCATATGCCAAAACGTTGGGATTGGATTCTCACAACAGACGCTGAAAGTTTCCCCACATGTCACAAAACCTTAGCGCAAGAGTTAGGACCTCTTTTAACCACATGGAACGTCACTCCTGGCGAATTGGCTATAGATTTAACGGGTGCTTCCCCTGCCATGGCATCAGCCATGACCTTAGTAGGCTTTCCATTTTCTACGAACGTGTTGTTCGTTCCCACTGATACATCTCAAGACGACACATTACGCTCGTCCACTCAGCTCACCACCTCTGAAAATCCGTGGGATGAAGAGGCACCCCGCATTCGACACGAAGCCTGTGATGTATTCAACCATGGGTGGCACGAAGCTGCCGCACGAGCCTTTCGCACATTGGAACACCGTGTGAGCGGAGGCTCGAAGCCATTGTATCGAGCCTTGGCAGATGTCGCCAAAGGGTATGACCATTGGGAACAGTTGCTCTATCGCCCGGCCTGGGAAAAACTCAAAAGCGGGATCAAGGCTTTGGAATTGGCTTCTGTATGGGGTGGGCCTCCAGGAATGGAACGTGTCATCACATCTCTCAAAGTCAATCTACGATTTTTGGAATCTATCGTGTTGGATGTCAAGGAGATCAAGCCCTTGCTTACTCTAGATCTGCTGGCGTGGGCCAAACGACGGGGTGACCGAGGACGGGATATTGAGATGGCCACGCGTGTACTCTTGCGTGGATTAGAAGCCGCGGCACAATACCAATTATTTGCTCATTACAACTTGAAAAGTTGGGATATCACGGCCTGTCGCACATGCTATCTCAACGAGATTGACGGGAAATATCGCCTATCGCTCCAAGCACAATTTCATGCGTTGGCAGGACTTGGTGACTCTATGGGCCAGCGTTTCACAAAGGAGTGGCCAAAAATGAAATCGTTGTTTGATGCGGCGGATCATGCCGTCCTTGGCTATGGATTTGAATCGCTGAAAACTGAACGCTTCCATCAACTGTTTGAGCTGACCATGAAACTGACTGGTACAACGGTGTCAGACCTACCTGTCTTTCCCTCGTTACATTTTAAGTGAGTGGAAATGTTGAAAAAAGCCACTAGCGGCGTTCTCGCCATTTTGTCGTGCTCACGTACTGAGAGCACGCTCCGCGCGCTAAAAAGGCTGCGGCCTTGCTGGACGAACTTTTTTGACCATTCCCCTGGCTGCTGACGTCGATTGCACCTCGGACATGTAATGGCTATGCAAGTGACAATATTCAGCAGTCCCTGAATTGGTGAAATTCCTTGGAAGTCCGGATTTATTATGAAGACACGGATTGCGGAGGTGTCGTCTACTACGCAAACTATCTCAAATATTTTGAACGTGCACGCACGCACTTTCTTGATGAACATGGCCTCTCAGTCAGCGAGCTCATACAACAAGGGACAGAATTTCGTGTCATCAAAGCCGAGCTAGCCTATCGTTCCGCCGCTATTCATGGAGAAACTTTGGTCGTGGACACGAACGTACATGCTGATCGTCGAATCTCTATCACCTTCTGCCATAGTATTCGAGAACGCACCAGTCAACGTCTCGTCGTGGATGGCTCCGCGACGTTGGTTACCGTTGGCTCAACCGGAAAAATCAAACGTATTCCGCCACTTGTCTTAGAAGCTCTAGGTCTTCCAGCAGATTCCCAGCCTTCTCCAAGCTGACTCGCTTGCCCTAGGAGCCTGTCCCAGATTAGTGATCGTGACGAGGTGATGCTGGTTTGAGTCAGATTATTTGATCGTTTGAGGCGAATAGTGAGTACTATTGAACGAAAAGGATCGGAAAATCTGGCCAAACCCAGCATCACCGCAGTAGATCAATCTAATCTGGGACAGGTTCCTCAATCCGTCGTGCCACAGAACATTTCACAGCAGGGAACCTTACTTTCACTCCCTTATTTGTCATTTGCCGAATCCTTAGAGCTGCAACAGGCATTACTCGTGAAGCGACGTGAGGACCGACAACTCGACACCCTGATCCTGACAGAGCATGAACCGGTACTCACCTTGGGACGGACCACAAAACCCGAACATTGGGAGCCACATTGGGCTGAACTGCAAACCAAAGGGATTATCCTGCATCAGACGAATCGAGGCGGTTCGGTGACCTATCACGGGCCCGGACAGATTATCGGGTATCCAATTCTCCGATTGCGGAATTTTTGTCGAGGACCAAAGGAGTATGTGCTGAAACTAGAAGAGGTCCTGATTCGTACTTTAGGGGAGTGGGGAATAATGGCATGCCGTCATGAATCGTTTCGGGGCGTGTGGATTAAGAGTGGGGAGGATCATCTTGAAAAGATCGCCTCTATCGGTGTGCGCATTTCACAAGGCATCACGATGCATGGCTTTGCGTTGAATGTAAACGTGGACCTTCAACCCTTTTCGTTACTATCCCCTTGTGGCATCGAGCATTGCGTGATGACGTCGATGGCGAAACGTCTTGATCGACAAGTAGATGTGAAGAAGGTGCGAGAGCGAATTGCTACTAATTTCGCTGCGGTCTTCAGATTACAATGGATTGAACAGAAATGGGCATAACCAACAAAGGGACAGATTATTTCCTAGCGATGTAGCTGCACCCATTCGCCTTGTCTCGCGCGTCCAGGGTTGAGAGGTGGGCCTGCACTAAGGGTTCGCGAAACAATAACTCCACAGAATTCGCGCCAAGATTCGTGTCAGGTTGGGTCGATCTGAGGGAGCACAACCGCAGGCGTCGCAAGAGCGACGTTGAGGATTGTGCGAGCGAAGATCGGCCTAAGCTGGCCCGAAGATGGGATGCGAAAATGGGAAGTTATTCTTTCGTGAGCCCTAAAGGAACAAAACGAAGATCGGTTTGAGAAAAGTCACGCCCTTTAAACAGGAGTGGTTCTCCCGTTGAACGGGACAACGCGTAGGTCGCACAATCACCCAAATTTAATCCAGCCGGATGCTGACCTTTCCCGAACTTCCGATAGGCCTCCCTGGCCAGCTCCACTTGATCAGGACTCAATGAAACAATATCAATTTGGCAACGATGCAGAAGTAAATCCAACTCCCTGCCTCCTGCTAACCCATAGCGAGCTTCCATCACAATTCCCGTCTCCAAAACCGAAACGGCACCCACGAGGCGCTTGGGATCGGCAGCCATAGCCTCGGCCATAACATGTGCTTCAGACTCATTGGTTAGCACCGCGACTAAAGCTGAAGAGTCAATCACCATATGACGCGCCTCATGACGAAAAAGTCGAGAGTTTTCACAGAAATGGCCAATATGGAAAAGGCATGGAATAGCCCCATAATTATTTCATTCACCGGAAAGTCCCAGTCTCGGAATATCCTAAAATCTCTTCTGGTGATCGAGTATCAAAAACAGGCAACGCACTACATCGAGCAGCAATTTGCATGATTTCTTCTACAAGATCAGGACTGGTCCGACATCCTTCCAAACGCTCTAACCGATCTTCCAACGCATGAATAACGACATCAGTAATCGTCTCACCAGTTTTTTTGGCAATCTGATGGGCAAGTCGCTCCGCTCGTGGATTTTTGATATTCACAGCCATGGTAGATTCCTCCAATATCACTAGAATCTACCACTTGCATTTGAACCTGTCCAGGGGAAAAACACAAGGCAGCAAAAGATATTCCTCCTGCGGTTCTTAACGCAACGACGATAGTGGGAGTTGAAAGTTGAAATGATTTCGCTATCCAGAAATGTATGAACATTGATTCTTATCCATGTCTTTATTCCTGCTTGATGGTTGGCCAAAGGCGGCGAAATAACTCCGACGGAGTTGTTAAATTAACCGCATATGGTCAAACAACTTAATGCTCACTATTTCTCTAAGATTTAACTCAAAACCTCAACACTCCCCGTATAGTCAAAAAATCAACCCCTGCTAAAAAAAATCAAAACCATGAAGCGGCCAATTTCCAGAAACAGGTTTAAATCAGATTTCTCCCTGAATGGGGTGCTTGCGGGGACAACCTAAGGGCTCGCGAAATAATAACTGCTCAGAATTCGAGCCAAGATTTAGGTCAGATTGAGCCGATCTGAGGGAACAAAACCGCAGGCGTAGCAAAGCCCACGTTGAGGATTTTGTGAGTGAAGATCGGCTCAAGGTGGCCTGAAGATGGGCTGCGAAAATGGTCAGTTATTATTTCGCGAGCCCTAAGTCGTAGATTTAATTGGTGGGCCATACAGGGGTAAGCCTGTGGCTCGCTGATTAAGAGTCGGATTACGGGGGTTGCTCAAAAGCCAGTAAAAATTGCAATCCCCGCCTCATTCATAATTAGTCAACAAAAGATTTGACCGCATGCCGTCATCGGCGGTGTGTCTAGCGGGTTGAAGTCCCGCGAAAGGAATTGTTCGTACACCTTTGTAGCACTGGGAAGCTGCGTCGGAGTAATCCGGGGTGGAAGTTTCCCATGGGCAAAGCTGCAGGCCGTAGCGCACGCGAACCTCGATGGAGCCTCGTGATGCAAGTGGAGATGCCGACCCTGTGGTCAGAAGGGGAAGGCCGCTGCCTGAGGGATTCGAACGAAC
>QIMB01000229.1 GCA_003233615.1 Nitrospirota bacterium | reverse complement strand
ATTCATGACTAATTGTTAAATAATTCAGGTAATAAGGCTGAAGACTGAAGGCTATCACTCATAACACGAAAGATAGCATAAAGACGTATGATTACCCCTTGCAAACCTTCAGCCTTCAGCTTACCCCCAGGAGTAGTGACGACTGCTCGTTCAGTGCACCATGTCCTGACCACGCAGCTCATTACCATCAGTTTCACGTCGCCGATAAAACTCTTTCCGGTATTCCTCAAAGCGATTCTGCCTGACGGCTTGGCGCAATTCGGCCATAAGCCTTGCATAATACCAAAGATTGTGTACAGTATTCAGGCGAACGCCTAACATTTCACCCGATTTAAATAAATGCCGTAAATAGGCTCGGGAAAAACGTTGGCACACTGGACACTCGCAGTCTGGATCAATAGGGTTAGGATCACGGGTATAGCGTGCCTGCTTGATGAGCACTCGCCCCGTCGAAGTAAAGAGCCAACCAGTTCGACCATGCCGTGTCGGAATCACACAATCAAAGAGATCCAACCCTCGAGCTACCCCTTCCACAATGTCTTCAGGAAGCCCAACTCCCATGAGATACCGTGGACGGTCAGGTGGAAGCAAGTCAACCACCGTTTCAATCATCTCAAACATAGCAGGCTTTTCTTCACCTAACGACAACCCACCAATAGCATATCCATCCATATCCATGGCGACCAAATCCTGAGTCGATTTCTTCCTCAATTCTGAAAACACTCCTCCCTGCACAATCCCAAACAACCATTGATGGTCTTTCTTTTTGACATCTGCACACCGTTTGGCCCAACGGGTGGTGCGTGTCACAGCCTCTTGCGCTTGCGGTTTCGTGCAGGGAAATGTGGGGCAATGATCCAGCACCATCATGACGTCTGAGCCAAGAGCCACTTGAATCTCTATGCTTTTTTCCGGAGAGAGCAAATGCCATTCACCATTGATATGGGAACGAAACTCAACACCCTCCTCCGTCACCTTGCAGAGATCGGCCAAACTCACCATTTGGTAGCCACCACTATCCGTTAAAATGGCTCCAGACCATTGCATGAAAGCATGTAAGCCCCCATGAGATTCAATCAGCTCGTGACCAGGCCGAAGAAATAAATGGTAGGCATTAGACAGAATCATCTGAAAACCGCTATCGCGGACTTCGTCAGGATGCAAGCCTTTGATTGTTCCTTGTGAACCCACCGGCATAAAGGCCGGAGTCTCAATATCTCCATGGGTGGTGGACAACAGCCCTACCCGCGCAGCAGATGCAGAAGTCTGGTGTACGGAAAAACTATTCAGGCCTGAGGAGTTAGTAGAGGGATGTTCAGAGAGAGTCATTCTTGTTCGATCGAACGAGTCATTTCATTACATTTTTTCGGGTGAAGAAACTCCAAGCACAGTAAGGCCATTACGAAGAACAGTCTGTACGTAACGCAACAGAGCCAAACGCGCCGCCGTCAAAGCAGGAGTCAGTGAATCGTGAACGGATGCTCTTTCCGAACTTGCAACCTTTCCATTTGTCTCCAATGGACCATCAGGAAGGCCGTCTTTGGATTTCCCTGCACTGTCCACCGGAGGAAGCACGCGATGTTTGTTGTAATATGCATGTAATTTCGCAGCAAGCTCTTGCAGATAAAATGTTACTCGATGAGGCTCGAACGCGAGGGCACTACCTTCAATAACAAAGGGATATTGGGCTAATGTTTTGATCAGGCTCAACTCCTCTTCACGTAGCAGTAACGTCTGATCCACATCCTGAATAGTCGGAAGACACACACCACGCTCATGCGCAACCCTGAACAGGCTGGCTAATCGAGCATGTGCGTACTGTACATAATATACAGGGTTGTCTGATGACTGTTGTTTCGCCAATTCCAAATCGAAATCCAAATGCGTATCGGCACGCCGCATGAGAAAGAAAAACTTGGCAGCATCGGATCCGACTTCCTCCACGACCTCACGAAGGGTAACAAATTCCCCTGCACGTTTGGACATCTCTATTTTTTGTGTCCCTCGCAGCAAACTCACCATTTGTACCAACACAATCCTCAGCGACTCTTTGGAATGGCCAAAGGCCTGCACTGTCGCCTCCATACGTGGGATATATCCGTGATGGTCGGCACCCCAAATATTAATCAGGGTATTGAAACCCCTCGCCAATTTATCCCGATGGTAGGCCATATCTGCTGCTAGATAGGTATACGTTCCATCTCGTTTTTTGACGACTCGATCTTTTTCGTCACCGAATACCGAAGAACAAAACCACCACGCACCATCTTCTTCCTTCACCAGCTCTCGTTCCTGTAATTCATCCAATGTCGATTGAACAAGGCCTTTGGCATGAAGTGTTTTCTCTGAAAACCATGTTTCAAAACTCACCCCGAATGTCGACAAATCCTCCTGAATGTCATGCAACAGGATCTCACTTGCCTCTTGGGCGCACACAGTTTCGGCCTCATTGGACGAACCTTCCAATAAGGTCTCGCCATGAGTGTGAGCAACAGATTCAGCCAGGGTGTGAATATAACCACCATGATATCCATCATCAGGAAATGATGAATCTTTCCCCCAATATTCTCTATAACGTGCATACACGGACTGACCCAATAACTGTAGCTGCCTCCCGGCATCATTAATGTAAAATTCGCGCGAAACCGAGAATCCTGCTGTAGCCAGGAGCGTCGCCATTGCCTGACCCAACGCAGCTCCTCGTCCATGTCCAACATGTAAGGGGCCTGTTGGATTGGCGCTCACAAATTCCAAAACAATTCGTTTCCCTTTTCCAATTTGACTTGTTCCATAGGATGCCCCTTCATCCTGAATCGTCTCCAACACCTCTAACCAGTGCATAGGGTGCAGCGTGATATTCAAAAATCCAGGCGGCGCGACATCGATGCGTTTGAATAAAGTAGGGAATTTTTCACCAAGATTCTCCGCTAGTACTCCCGCCACCTTCAACGGAGATTGTCGGACTGTTGACGCCAACGTCATCGCCACATTACAAGAAAAATCTCCCCATTCAGGACGTTTAGGCTGTTCCACTATTGGAGAAGGAATCGTACCAATAGATAATTGTCCAGTATTGTTGACTATTTCTAAGGTTTCAGTAATGGCCCGTACCACCTGATTTTGGAGCAATGCTTTCACGTCAATTCATCCTATCTACGCTAAATATAAGGGTTTTTACCCCGCGGCGAATGTAGCACAGCATTTTTAACAAGGCAAGGATATCAGTCAGTGAGTGGGGGATGTTGGGAAGACATCTTCCTGGCATTTTCAAAATCTGCAGGTGTATTGATATTCATAAAAGACTGTCGGTAAGGATCGATATCATCGAACAATGACTCTTTAATAATTTGAACTGTCAAATTTACATGATTAGCTATGTTTTGAATTTTCAGGTCATTGTTATGAATCATCTGCTCGATGATTGGAGCACAGGCTTGAGAATAGCGTGCATGTAACGGTTGTATTCCTGAAGAATTTTCCACAACCAGCACATCTTCAGTACCCGGTAATGCACACAATCTAGAAATACATTCGCTTTTCAAAAAAGGCATATCACACGCAACAACAAAAACGAAGGCATTCTTTGCCTCAATCAACCCAGTGTACAGACCACCTAAAGAACCTTTTTGTGGAATCTTATCGGTCACTAAGCGAACAGGAGAGCGGTTACGATGAGCACTTCATCAAATAACGTGTTCATCACTCGACTTACTCTATCCAAAAATGGTTCGCCCTCCCATAGCAATTTCCGCTTGTCGCGCCCCATGCGTCGACTCTGACCACCCCCTAACACAATACCCGTAACATAGGAAAATTTCATATATTTTTGGATAAAAAAAGGGGGTAGGATTTTGTCCTACCCCCTTTCTATGTTGACACATATTGTGTCTGATATTTCTTAGCTTGTGCCTTGTTCTTTACGACGGTTTGAGCGTCGAGTCAAGATCCAGCCTTCCACAATGACTAATCCCACACCAGCCAGAAGCGCATACCACTTAGCTTCTTTTGGTGTTGGTGGTTCGAGAACCAGGTAATAGAAAGCGGACACAGCCATCTTTCTCCCCACAT
>QIMB01000400.1 GCA_003233615.1 Nitrospirota bacterium | reverse complement strand
CTGGAGTGTCAGTGTCTGAGTATGCGCGGCTTTTTGATACTGTGTCGTTTTGTTTGTCCAAAGGATTGGGAGCGCCGATTGGCTCAATAATCGTGTCTGATTCCCCACGGATTCATAAACTTCGTCGGTTGCGCAAAGTGTTTGGTGGTGGCATGCGGCAAGTGGGCATTTTGGCGGCTGCCGGTATCTATGCGCTAGAGCATCATGTGTCGCGTTTAGTGGAAGATCATGAAAACGCGAAATATTTAGCGCACCTGTTGCACGCGATTCCAGGCCTTGTTGTTGATGTGGAATCGGTCGAAACGAATATGGTGATGTTCCAAGTGCCCCGAGCCTCTAAGTCCACTGAGCAATTACTCGAGGATTGCCGTGACGCTGGTGTGTTGTTGAATTCGGTGGGCGATCGGTCGTTTCGTGTGGTGACGCATTTGGATGTGAGTCATGATGATATGGAATCTGCCGGGCATGTTTTCGCACGCGTGTTTGTCGGTTCTTAAAAACATGTTGGTGTGTAGGTTCGTTGACAGGAGGTGATGACCCTCCTACAATTTTCGCTCCAACTATAAAAGAAGGGGGTCGCGTGAGTTCTTTCCCAGCCGTATCGTTCCAACAGATTTCACAAATTTTGGAATTGACTGATCAATTAGACATATCGCGTGAGGCCGTGGAAATACCTCTCTCGCCTGAACGTCCAGGTGTGGTTCGCCGTCTCACCAATGGGAAGATTGAGATTGTGGTGGATGCTGATTTACCATTCGAAGAATGGTTGCCAACAGTTCGTCACACTGTTCAAGCATTGATCGTTGATGATGCATCGTCTGAGTAGAATATTTTGTGAAGGGTTAGCAGACAAAGGATATATGACTGATGGCCGTACGTGATCGAGAATGGCCTGGTTATACAATCTGGTATTGTTGCCAGGATTGTGGGCGATTGTGGACGTATCAGGGGCTTGATGTCGTGGCCTTGGATTTGAGCTCTTCGTTAGGCCCGGCTAACGTTGGTGAAGGAGTATCTCCTCGGATATGTGCGATTTGCGAAGGTCGGTGCGATGCTCCCGTCGCAGAGATTTGATCGACTTTTCAGTATTGAAAAAAGAAGAGCCCATTCAATGGGCTCCTTATAGCACTTCACTCAGGTGTATTACGAGCCGACAGCCACAGGTAGTCCCTTCATATCTGTCTCTCCTTCCTTCCCCGTTATTTTTTCCACGGACCATTCCCGAGGTGTGATTTTTAAGATGTGCCCTTTCAGGGTATAAAACTCGCCTTCCGGAATTTCGACATGATTGTCCGCGCCGACATTGATGGCAAGGACAGGTTTTTGGTTGCTGGTTGTCGTTAACTTGAGCCCCTTTTCCGAGCGTTCCAAGTGGTACGCGCCTTGTTCATTGATGACAAGAGAGTTGGCTTCAATCTTGGCATGGAGCTTCCCACCAGAATCAAAAAGAGCAAAATTCATTCGAATCGGGACCCCGCCTGTTTTTCGAAGCTCGAGTTCAATTTGTGGGAGTCCTTCTATTTCTATCGTTCCGTTGGAATTGCGATACCAATGTGGTCCAATTTTCACATCCATGCCCACGATGCCTCCTTATGCACAACAACCATAATGAAATCAGAATGAAATTAGTTGATATTGTACTCAGCCGATATGCCCGCTGGCTAGAGGAAATATGCTCCTTGGAGACTGTCCGAGATACGATGAAGTGAAAAGGTAGAAGTTGTGAAGGGAGAAGTGAAAAGCACAGAGTGCGAAACAAGAAGAGATTTCCTCTTTCACCCTCTTTTCCTTCTCACTTGGTACTTTTATGTCTTGTAGAGATTGTCCGTTTCTGTCTCTTTTGCTTCTCCCTTCTTCCTTTTTACTTCTCCCTTCTTGTCGGGGATGGCTTTTTAATGCGATTCAGGATCAAGGCGATACAGCCGCCGAGGAGTCCTCCGCCCACAATGGGAGGGAGTAATTCCACCAACTTAATCTCCCAGATGGGTTCTTGAGCAAGCATCAGGTCTCGAATGCCCCCTTGAATCATGATGACGGCAAGCGCCATTAACGCGCCTACCATAAACCACCAGCGAAAAATTTTAAAAGACTCCATTGCCGATTTACGATGAAAGTGGGCGATCGAGGGTACGGTACTGGATGGCCTCTGCAACATGAGGGGGTTGAATCGTCTCGGATTCTGCCAAATCGGCAATGGTTCGGGAGACACGCAGTATTCGACCATAGGCTCGTGCTGAGAGGCCTAAGAGGGAAACCGCTTGCTCCAGTAACACGTTGCCATCGTCATTCAATCGGCAATATTTTTTGACCAACCGTGGTTTGAGTTGGGCGTTATTGAGTGTGTGTTCGTGATGATAGCGTGTGATCTGTCGCTCACGAGCATGTATGACGCGCTCACGAATGTGGTTGGAGTCCTCGCTGAGTGTTGTTCCGGATAATTCTTTGACGGGGACGGCAGGCACTTCGATGTGAATATCCAGTCGATCTAAGAGCGGTCCAGATATACGGCTTCGATAGCGACGAATTTGCAGTGGTGTACAGACACATTCATGCGTGGGGTCTCCGCAATAGCCACAGGGACAGGGGTTCATCGCGACTATCAACATGAGCTTAGCAGGATAGGTCAAACTGGCCTGGACGCGAGTGAGTGTGACTGTGCCATTTTCCAATGGTTGTCGCAAGCTATCCAGTAATGGGCGTTTAAATTCCAAGGCTTCATCCAGAAATAGTACTCCATGGTGAGCGAGAGACACTTCGCCAGGTCGTGGGATAGCCCCCCCGCCAACCAGGCCGGCTTCGGATATTGTATGGTGTGGGGCTCGAAAGGGCCGACTGGAAAGCAACGGAGAAGTCGCGGGTAAACTGCCTGCGACACTATGCACCTGGCTGGCTTCCAGACATTCCTGGAAACTCATGGGTGGCAAAATGCCAGTGAGCCGTTGGGCTAACATTGTTTTTCCTGATCCGGGAGGACCGATCATTAAGAGATTGTGCCCACCTGCTGCAGCCACTTCGAGTGCCCGTTTGGCGTGAAATTGGCCAACCACATCGGCAAAGTTGTCTTCGATGGCTGAGGTGTTCAATTGAAAGGTTGCAAGTTCAGCCTTCACTGGAGATAACGGAAGCGTGCCCTGAAGAAATTCGACGACCTGCGGGAGAGTGTGGATGCCAAAGATCGTGGCATGGCCAACCACGCTCGCTTGTGAGGCATTGCCTTGCGGAAGGATGAGCGCTTGTGGCGCATGGGTGGCTATGGCCATAGAGAGTGTGCCGGGAACTTCCTTAATTCGTCCGTCCAACGCTAATTCCCCGACAAATAAATAGGGCGTAACGCATTCTTGGGTGAGTACGCCTTCGGCAATGAGGATACCGATGGCAATGCCCAGTTCGAGTCCTGCTCCTTCTTTCTTGATTCCGGCGGGGGCCAAATTCACCGTAATTTTTTTCGGGGGAAATCGAAAGCCCGTATTTTTCAAAGCTGATCGGACACGATCTCGACTTTCGCGCACTGTTGCATCAGGCAGTCCCACAATGGAAAATTGTGGGAGTCCACCCCCAAGGTCCACCTCAATTTCGATAGGATTGGCCTCCAATCCGACTAACCCCAAGCTATGAACTTTGGCTAACATCCTTCTCCCATCCTATAGAATGAACGTTTGCTTTTGTTGACAAACTGAAAAATCGCCCAAATTATAGGCAGATTCTATTCAGGACCACAATGTGGAAGATGCGGTAGTGAGAGGGAGATGACAGAAAATTACTGAGGTTGAGAGGATCGGGG
>QIMB01000259.1 GCA_003233615.1 Nitrospirota bacterium | reverse complement strand
TCTTAGAAAGCCCTTTTTATCTTCAAAAAGGTGCCTCTAAGGTTAAAATCAACCTGTTTTTTGGACCTTTCTTATTAAATACCCGACACTTAGCTTGGTCCGACCCCAAGCCGAGCGGTACCCCAAGCCGAGCGATTCTGTTAAAATAGAACCGTCCCCTTTACCCCGTACCGTATGTCCGTTCATCCAAATCTCACCCCGAATAAGCCGCCATCCTCGGTCGCATCGGTCAGTCGTGTAGGTAGCACGTACCTTTTAAAATCAAAACCGTCTGGCATGGATGAGGGAACGGTATCTTCGTTCATTGTCACAATGTATTGGAAACCCAAGTTTTCAGCATATCCCGCACCAATCTCCAAGGCCTTTGCCACTTGGCGCTCATCCACGCCATCGAAAAGATGGCTGTCGTGAAAAAGAAAACCGGGGCCTATTCCTCTTTTTGCACAAAGCTTCGTCAGCATCATATCAAAACAGAATATCTGCATATTCGAAATGCCAGCGCTTCGCCTACCCTGAATCTTCACGTCAAACCTTGGGCCATTATCACTTGTACTTATGACTAGCTGCCCTGCCTCGTTATACATCACCTGCGATATCTCCTCA
Organism: Nitrospirota bacterium; assembly: GCA_003233615.1. GTDB lineage: Bacteria > Nitrospirota > Nitrospiria > Nitrospirales > UBA8639 > Nitrospira_E. The sequence continues at coordinate 3,406 of QIMB01000259.1, read as the reverse complement.
AAAGCGAGGATTGCTTCACGAAGTGTGTAGTCCTGTTCCTTGTAATCCTGCCGAAGCTGTCTCAAAAGCTGTTGGCGTTCAAGCTCCAGGTCTGTTTTCCTAGTTTCTAATTTCTCGGCGGTCAGATATCGCTGTTTTAAGTTCTCAATCTCTGCTTCAATACGGTTCAGTTCACCTTGGAGCTTAGAGAAATGTTCCAGTGCCCCATGTGTTTGAAGGATACCCATTAGCTCCGCTCGGCGTTCTTCATGCCGAGTGATCACTCTTTCCCGTTCCACAATCCTTTGCCGTGCTGTCGCAAGCTCCCCTTCTATATACGACTGGCGGTTGGCCACAACAGACAGATGGAACGCTCTCACCTCTTCAAAGCGTTTTAACGCAGTCTCCGGCAATTCTATTCCAGCCTGTTTGTAAACAGTGTCAACTTGCTTTTCTGTCGGCGGTGTTTCCTGTTTGATCGAATCCTGCAGATCTGCAATCAACTGTCGATCCATCGTATTCTCATCGTTTAGCTGACTGATACTACGAGTCAGCTCGGATGCTTCCTTTTCAAGTGTTTGATACTCGGGAAGCACCCTGAACTCTGCCAAGTTCTGGCGTAAACGTTCGAATTGTGACTCTGTGACGGTGAGCTTCGTTCGAAGGTCGGACGTTGTACTGATAAATTCACCCAACGCGCCTTCTCTTGCCGCCTTTTGAAGAGACTTGAGAGCTTTTTCCTGTTCCCTTATGACTTGCCATTGCTGTGAGATAGTCCAATCCAGACCAATCAAGTAGCTGAGGTTTACCTGTTCATCGGCAAGCTGCTGCATCTTGCTTTGACGAGATGGTGACAGAAAACCCCCGTTCGACACCCTGCGTACGAAATATGAAAACAGAGAACGGAAAGTTGGTCCGAAGCTTTCCTCTGTTTCGGGTGTCACAAACATGATCTTTGCAAGAACATGCTTCCACATGGTGTTTGCTATTAGAAGGTCACCACTCTTATCATCAACGGAGGGTTGTGTCGGCCAATGGGTATACTCGCCACCTACAACTTGCAATGTAGTGCGGCTGGACAGTTTACGCTGTACAGTTACGGGATGTCCCCCAAGGTCAAAGTTTATGCCGAAATAGTGATCCTGAAGACACTCCTCGCGAAACATCGAGTCCTTCTCAACGTTACCAGCCATCAGAAAATGGATGATCTCTGTTATGCTCGACTTGCCTGCTCTGTTTCGAGTGTGGCGTTCCGTGGATTCCTGCGTCCTCTGTGCAAGCACGATGTTCAGACCGTTATGGAACTCCAAGGTCTTGAATTGTGGGAGGGTACTATAGATGCGCCGAATCATATTTCTGTCCTCCTTAAAATCCCCCTCTCCATACTGACGGCATCAAGCATGAATAGAAGATCCAAGGCCATTACGAACCAGTCATAGGTTATGATCGACAACGCTATGTTGCATCTTCGCTTCTGAAACTCAGCCCAAAGTCGAGAAACAGTCTTTGGCTCATCGAGAAGAGGCAGAATGTCTGAGCCGATCCCCAATAGCGATCGGTCTTCTGTTATTCTTTTCGTCGGTAGAATCATCGGGCTTTTCCCTGTTCCCTTTCGAAAATGTCACATTCGTCAAACAAATAGGCAAGCACGGAAAGCACAGCAGCCTGATGTTTCGGTTCCCGAGTCAGTTCGCCACCTGTGTATATCTGAAGTCTCATGAAAATCTCATCAGGAGCGATTCCTTCGTTCTTGAGTGCTTCATACTGCAATCGAAATGCTTGTACTACTCGATCGCCATATTCCGGCGATGGATACTGTTTGAAAAACTGTCCCACCAGTCTGCCCTTGATCCGTCCTGTATTTATGAGTGCCTCTGTTGCATCGGATAGCTTATTTATCTCAATCTTATTTCTGGGCACTGGGCGTAAGTCTGGCGTGTCCGGCGCAGGTTGTTGTATTATCTGGTGCAGGATTGGCTGTATATCTTCAAAACCGAGTTGCAAGAAGTCTCGCATCGACGGTGCGGATCCGAGGAGGTCCTGAATGTCTTCCTCTAGAAGCTGGAACAACTCCTTCTTCAGTTCCTCCCTTCCCCATGATGTTACAGTTATCTCCTCATACGCTTTGTCTAGCTCGAGCAGTTTCTTGGTAATGCCCGGTCCCAGACCAAACCACGCATTGTGCATGAAAATCCACCTATCAAAATACTCTTCCCAGTAGGGTAGAGCACCATTGAAATCTTCATCGATTTTGATAATCGCCTCGGCTTCAGTCATTTTATTCGGGGCGTAGACCTGGAAAAGCGTTCTCTGTGACTTGAGATAGCCATCATTCTTCCGATCTCCGATCTTGCCCCATGGTCGCACTCGAATGAAATCTCCTCCCGGATAGCGCTTCTCCATCAGGTCAGCAAAGAAGTCCTGGAACTGATTACCGCGCATCTTGAGATAGTTACGCTCAAACACGACTCCATAATATCCTCGGCTTGCCTTATCCATTTTCGTTACCAGCTGCTCTTCCAATTTGATCCAATAAACGACTCTTCTAATTTAATCCTGGATCTGATTTTTCTTTTTTCGTGCCCGTTTCTTTTGTTATACCCTCAATTTTGGCTTTTTGCAACTATTTTTTCTCCCTCAGGAAGGTTGTTTTTATAATAGACTTCCTCGTAGTGGAATCCCCAAAAACGCAATTATCGTTTTGAGACCTTTTGTTATAGTCCAAAATCTTGTTCCATTGCAATTAATAAAGAGGGAGGATTTAACGAAGAATGGCAAGCCCCTGGACCGTGGAGATGAGGACAGAGGCATCTCCCTTTTCTGTCAGAGGTTTCTTTCAAAAACCCTTGATTCTTACGCCGATTAGCTTCGCGGGAGATGTTCGAGGAAGACCGGAAAGGGTGTTCGAGGTGGACAGGAAGATGCAAGAAGGTATTCTTAGAAAGCCCTTTTTATCTTCAAAAAGGTGCCTCTAAGGCTAAAATCAACCCGTTTTTTGGGACCTTTCTTATTAAACACCAAATGCTTAGCTTGGTCCGACCCCAATCTGACAAGCCCATTAAAAAGTCATTGACACAATCGTATAAATTATGTATACTTCTTAAGAAATTATACGGAGGTCAAATGAGAGGACGAACTCAGGAACTAATGAGTTTTTTTAAGAATCATGGCGGGGTCATTAGGTTTTCCGCAATCCTTAAGGCTGGATTTCATCCCGATTCGCTCGTTATGCTTGAAAAAGAGGGAAAGGTTGAAAAGATTGCCAGGGGTCTTTATCGCACCACTAATTATACGCCTGGTTCTCATCCTGATCTTGTTATTGCATCACTTCAAGCACCGAGGGGCATTATTTGTCTTCTCTCTGCCCTTTCTTTTTATGAAGCAACAAGCGAGATTCCTAAATGTGTAGACCTGGCCATTCCGGAAG
>QIMB01000422.1 GCA_003233615.1 Nitrospirota bacterium | reverse complement strand
TTGACACGCCAGCCGAAACCAAGATTTGGTTCCGAACAAACGCAGCCGTTTCAAACGCAATATCAGCATCACGAATTCGAGATTCAGCAGCCGTGATGTTGACATTCGCGACTTCCAGATTGGTGACGGCGGCATCGATTCTGTTCTGCAACGAACCAATATTGGCTCGGGCAGACGCCACAGCACTAATGGCACTATCAATATTGGACAGTGCCGCTAACGCCGCTTGAGAAGTTGAGACATTCGTCGATGTCAGATTCAAGGCAGTTCTGTCTAAATCATTCAATGACAACGAAAGCGTATCATTGGCGGAACTTCTAAACCCGATTTGAATGGACAAGGAATCATTGCCCGTCCCACTTAAGAGCTTGACACCATTGAATTCTGTAACCGCAGAGATACGGTCAATTTCAGACCGGAGAGCCACAAATTCTTGATCCAGGAAGGACCGTTCATTGGAACCCAAAATGCCGCTGGCAGATTGTGTGGCCAATTCCCGAAGCCGCGCGAGGAGGCCGCCGATATTGGCTGCACCACCGTCGGCAATTTGCAGCAAACTAATGCCATCGTTGGAATTCCGCACGGCTTGATTAATACTACGAATTTGAGCTCGTAAGGTTTCTGAAATCCCGAGACCGGCAGCATCATCCGCGGCTCGTGTAATGCGCAACCCTGAGGAGAGACGGGCCACTGACCCTTGTAATTGGGCAGTGGAAATACCCAAGTTCCGTTGGGCAGTGATCGATGCGATGTTGTTGTTAACGATAAGTGCCATAAATTCCTCCTTGATGGCTGTGCCTCAAAGGATCCGTTCCTTGAGGAAAGAGTAAGTGAGATAAGCCGATTGGCCTCCTTTAGAGATTGGTGAACTCTACCAATTTCATCGTCTAACCCTACTTATCGTCCATCAAAAAGAAAACTTGAGATCTCTCTCCAAGAACATTTCTCGTATATTGCCAACACATGAGTACTCGCACAACAGTGTGAAAGGTGAGAAGTGAAAAGGGAGAAGGAAGAAGCACAAAAGAAGAAGAAAATACACATAATGAAAAGAAGAGAAAAAATCATACCTCTTTACTCATCATTACGGTTGTACTCCTCACTCTGTACATCTCACTTTTTCGTCACACTTCTCCCGCTACTCTTGTGGCAACCGCGGAATAATTTCATATTCCAGCATGTCAGTGATCCGCACAGTGTCCAAGTTCTTCCTGGCATGTAATAATTCATTCACCCAATAGGATAAATCTTGTGACTCCTTCGACTGTGGGACACACACTGATCCTTGAATCTGTACCCATTCCAGGTAATCAGCTATTTGACCAAACCATTGATCTAACTGCTGCATAACACATTTACCCTGCCGAAAGTCTTCAACCACTTGTTGCGCCTGAGATCGCACCTGTTGTCCAAATTTCTTTCCCGTTTCTTCTGAATGTTGCACGATACTATCCATGCGTTCACTTTTAGCCGTAATAGACCCATAAGAACTTGCCACTTTTGACAAGGTCTGAGGCACGAGTTCACGATCAGTCATCGGTTGATTCCCGACGATGAGTTCAGTCACCAAACGCCCTTGAGCCTCAGCTCGATCGCTTAAATTCGCTAACACTTCTTCTAACCGATCCGTATCACTGACTTCCCACGTGTCTTTATCCAATTGCACCAACATATAGATTCCTCCTTGAAGGTTCATGTGAGTACCGAGTGATTTGCTCAAAGGCGTTTTGAGCTCGCGTTTGCAAGACATGGAAAATGGCAGCATTTTCCTCGGCCATGCTCAGCAGCGTCTGTCCTTCTAAATTAAACGTCTCCCGGATTGACGCTGCCCCCAACGGACCAAATGCTAAGGAAGGCCGTACAAGTTCTTTCATAGCCAAGGTCTCGCATTTCAACAGATGTTGAGCCTCTTTCAATTGCTGAACTGGGATAGGCTGTTGCCTACAACATTGAAGCACTCGCTCGGCTTGTTTACACAAGGTATCGAGCATCGGGGCCAACTGTTCCCATAGCACTAGTATTTCTGATTGATCAGGGGGAGGATGTGCCAGGAGAGAACAATGACTGCTCTGCCCTGTAAATAATTCATACCAATAGCGCTGCCAATACACGCCATACCAAGATGTGAGTGCTGATTCAGCGCCAGCACGCAACACAAATGTACCTAACTGGTCTTCGTTGACTCCTCCTTCATAGACTCGAATCTTCGATGTAAAAAACGGAAATTCCCCGTGACCTAAAATATGCCGAGTCAATTCGGCGATTTCTTGCGGAATGATGAGATCTTTACACGCGTGATGAGGACAGACTTTGTCGAATCCACATGGACCACAGACAATATCGGGCTGTACCACCCAATGCCCTGGTCCAAAGGGTCCCGTTTCCCAAAAATCTACATGCCCAACTGATATATTCAACACACGTGTCTCAACTCCTACAGCCATATGCATAGGCCCTGTGTCGTTCGTCACCATCAAGTGGCATTTCTGTAAGAGCGCAACAAGCTCAGGCACAGATGTCTGCCCGACGGCTTGGCAAAGCACTCCCTGCCCACCAGCTTGTTGATAGACACGCACCGCTTCCGTCACTGAAGTCTCTTCTTTTTTGGTTCCGATCAGCACAAAGCCTACGTTCGTTTTGTGACTCAGATGCGCCATGAATTGACCAAAGTATTCCGGACGCCAGGCTTTCATCGGATCACTCGCTCCTACTTGCACCGCCACCCACGTATCTGGAGTCCCGGAATGCCGAAGAAAGGATCCAGCCCAATCACGCGATTCAGGGGTTACGGTCATGTGAATCGGATGATAATTGCCTGGGCTGCTTCCCCCAAGTGCATAGAGATCGACAATATTGAATCGATTTACATACCGATAGGCATGAAAGTCCAGAAAATATTTCATCCAGGAATTTCTTACGAGAACACTCCCATCATGCGCGGTGGTCATGCCACGCTCATCGGAACAACCAAAAAACTTAGCCAGAAAGGCACTGCGCCGATTAAAGGTCAAATTGACCACACGATCGTATCCAACCTGGAGCAAGGGTTTAGCCCACATGGACAGATCCTTATACAGCGATACAACATCACGAGCACAGACACGGCTCTCATCCATCAATTGTTGAAAATCAAAGGCCAACACATGTCGAACACCTGGAATCAGTGTTGCTACATGGGAAAATTCGTGATCCACAATGAGATCAATTGCCACACCCGGACATTCTTCTTCCAGACGCGCCAATAACGGGATCATCTGAATCAGATCGCCCATCCGCGTGATATTGATTATGAGAACTTGCTTCTTCATAGCCAATCATGAAGAGTCGAATTTTTGTGTTGAATAGCCTTATTCATCAGCTAATGCAGACTCCTCCTTCGCTTCACGCCTACCGCCTCACGTTCACAAGAAATCGCGTTTCTCTTGGCGATATTCATCCATCATCAACACGAGCAATTCTTCCCGGCTTAACGTGGCCTCCGGTCCTTTCTGGCGAATCGTCCTCGCAACATCCACCAACTCCACTCGTTCAGTTGCAGGAAATGATTTCAGCAACGGACGCAATTCAGGACAATCGCGGCTACGCGCCAACAACGCTTCAGCTTGACGCTCACCTTGCAAAATAGCCCCGATACGATCCGGTGAAGCCAGACCTACCGTATTTAATAGGGTTTGCATACGATGGACATACGTATGGGACATCATGACCTGTTTTCTCGATTGCTCGGCCATTTCTCGTCGCTGCTCCGGTTCATGCAGATATGTTTTGACGGCCGGCACCAAAGCCTCAGGAGTCTTGATGACCCCCA
>QIMB01000379.1 GCA_003233615.1 Nitrospirota bacterium | reverse complement strand
CGTTGCAGGACCACTTTAGGCGTTTGGCCCTTTCTCTGGAGGCCGACCCTCGCGATCCCCTCACGCTTATGATTGTTATTCCAGAGGACGTGCTCACATTTGAGTTTGGTCAGAGTCGGCTTTCGGCTCAGGCAAACCGGTTTTTAGAAGAGGCGATGCCGTTCTATGCCTCGGCTGTCTGTGGACCTTTGCGGGCCTCAATCGATTCTCTTGCCATTCAAGGCCATACAGACGATCGTGGAAGTGATGTCTATAATTTACAATTAAGCCAAGCACGATCATTGGCGGTCATGGTAAAGGGCCTGGAGGTTATTCAGATGTACACGCCGGAAGCATACCAATGTTTTCAAGAAATGACGTCGGCATCCGGTCGCGGCCGACAAGAGTTGATTTATGGCTCTAAGAATCGAGTGAATCGTCAAAAGAGTCGTCGTGTTATTTTCACAATCCGTCTCCGTTCCACCGAACAACGTCATATTGCCAACAGGCTTCCCAAAGACCCTGCATCTGTTTCCCTCCACCTACAAATACTTCTGTCGTAACCGTCAATTTGAATCATTCAGAGACGCAGACTGTTCAAGCGGAAAAAAATAAGAAGTTTTTGCTTGCCACGTAGACGTATATTTTTGTGTACGGTCGTTGTAATGATCGAGCGAGGTTTGTCTCCTGTATGAATTTCTTTGATTACAGTATTGGTTCCGCTAGATGTTTCCTCTCAGCCATTCCTATCTATTCAAGCCGGTTTCAGCTCTTTAATACCATCTGCTGTATGTTCTTGTTCGCCCTCATTAAGTCATCTCCAAAATTTTCCGTTACATCTTCATGAAAGCCTGAAGTAGATCCCTTCATCGACCTCGAGAAAAGAGACGGTTTATGAACCAAGTCTTGGATGCCCTTTATATTAACATCAAGAGTGGCATTCAGCTCTCTATCTTTCGCAGGCTTAATCTCGAAGCCTTTCGAGTGACACTCGACCAAATCGTCCTTCTTATTCTTCTCAATATTCTTGCGGATTTTAGTCATGACTACCTCACGAATCTCCCCAACCCTTCCTTCAATCCGAATGCCATTCCTGGGGAAGGATTCAGCATACTCATGCTCATGTTCGCCTGTTATGTTATTAGCTTGCTCTTCTTTCAGCAAGAAGCCATGCTTTCTCTTTCGGTGGTGATTTTGAGTGTTTGTTTTTCACTGACATTGGTTTGGGGATTGGTAAATTGGCAGCTCACTCATGTACCCGAAGATTCATCGGTCATTGAGTGGGTTAATGGAACGTATTTTATTTGGGTGTTTACCGTACTTTTTTTGACTTTACGAACAATTGCCGGTGGTATTTCTAGAAATGTGGTTTTAGCCTTTCTCGTACTGTTGGTGATTTGGTTAGTGCCTGTGGAATATTATGCATCAGGCCATTCGTATTGGAATGTGCAAGAGGAGGAGTCCCAGGAGGCTGATGATCCTTATGCGGCTTACGAAGCGTTAGATGTCGAAGGATTGTATTATGCTCAACCTAGGCTGTTAACTCAAACACTACAATTACTTCAACCGGGACAACGAGGCAAAAAAGACGTCTTTTTCCTTGGAGTCGGTGCGTGGGCATTTCAGGATGTTTTTCTAAAAGAGACATTGTATGCCAAAGATCTTTTTGAGCAACGTTTCGGTAGCCAAAATCGGTCTTTGGTCTTAATTAATCATCTATCAACTTACAAGACTCTTCCTTTAGCTACATCACACAATTTAAAAATGGCCTTGCAATATATTGGAGCCAATATGAATGTGGATGAAGATCTTTTGATTCTGTATATGACAAGTCATGGCTCAAAAGATCATAGCCTTTCGGTGAATTTCTGGCCTCTGGACCTGAATGATATTTCACCTGATATGTTGCAACAGTATCTTGATGAGGCAGGCATTCAATGGCGGGTGATCATGATCTCAGCTTGCTATTCTGGAGGATTCATTGAACCGCTCAAAACTCCCTATTCTGCGATTGCGTCTGCTGCCGCCCATGATCGCCAGTCATTTGGATGTAGTAATACAAGTGAGTTTACATATTTTGGTGAAGCGTTATTAAAAGACCAACTGCAAGAAGTGTATTCGTTCCCTTTAGCCTTTTCTGGAGCAACTCGTGCCATTGGTGAACGAGAAACGAGTGAGAATCTTACAGCATCGCATCCGCAGTTGTTCATCGGAAGCGAAATGAACATGTACCTCAATGAATTTTCTGATTACTTAGAGAGAAAATCGCAGATAAAAATAGCCAGTGGTAGCTGAGATCCTTTTACATTTTCTCAAATATTCCTGAAAACCCCAAGCTTGCAGTCTTTGTTCCAACCCTCTATTTCTGAGGAAGTGTTACTGTGGTGTTAGGAAACCTCGTCGGTAGTAATAGTTTTTACGAAGGGTAACAAAAATAGCAGGACATACTTCTAAAGGCGAGCGCAGCTTTTCTGCTATACAAGTCTGGGTAATAGGTTCCTCTAATCGAAAAAAAACTATATAGTTGTCGTTTCGATCTTTCTTGTCATAGAAACGATATTCCTCTCTGACTGTACCTTCATTGGTCATGTTTTTGGTTCTTTTCTTATGCCAAACTTCACGCGTTTTGTTCCCGCCTGCAGTTTGCACTTTCTATTGTGACGGGCTGTGTAATGTTTCATTATGAAATTCGACTGTCTAGGTTATGAGGTATCATGCAACTGTCAGCACATAGTCCCCTGATGCGTTCAGAGTCGATGTAGTTTGAGGCGATATTTCTTTTGTCTGAATAAAGAAACCTTGTTTGTGTATTGCTCGTTTGGACTGTAGCTGTACAATTCTCTTCATGTGGTTTTTTTTGAAATTTGCGAACTCATCATGGTCTGCTCATTTCGCATTCCAATCCTGATGGCGCTCATGGTGTTTCCTGTTTCTCCAATCTGGGGCGAGGAATTTGAATGGACATCAGTTGGTATTCGAGGAGCTGTGAACTATAAAGAAGCGTGGTTACCTCCCGGAGAAAAGATGGATTACGAACAATTCGATGTAGTAGGGACGCTCGGATTTCCCGGTACGTGGGACGTTTTCTGGGATTGGAAAGTGAGGTATCAACTCAAACCACAGGTAGAGTGTTAAGAGGTGCTGGTGATACTGGGTTGATTGGCACGATGACTGTGGGTGTAGCGATCACCAAAATAGTGTGGCGCACAACTTTAGATTTTGGCTTAGGGCGCGCGCTGCTAAGTCAATGGAAGTTAAGCCGGCAAAATGTGGGAGGGCCTTTTCAATTTATTGTGCATGGCGGCATACTTTTTCATTTACCATGGAATCTCATGGCTGGATACAGATTTCATCATATGTCTGATGGGATGATCTACGGGAGTAATCGAGGTGTAGATTTGCATATGTTAGAGGTTCGTTATTAGTTAGATCTTCCCTAATTCTGGTGTTCAACGAATGCGCGAGGCATTCTTGCATTCTTAGGTCGACTTCTGCCGTATGAAAAGGAACGAAGGTATCTCGTTAGAATAGAGAGAGAATTGGAAACGTAAAGAAAGCTCTGGCCCTAAACGGCTTTTACCATATCCTGGGTCTGATTCCCTCTTTTGCTAGGCGTGGACGACAAAAATAGCGGCTGGTTCCTGGTTGGGATCGAGGCGGATGATGTATTCACAGCCAATGACGCTGTGGTGGTAATCTTGAATGAGTTCATGGAGTTCATACTGTGCTGTTTCTTGGATGCCTAGATCTTCAAGAGGAATGGTGAGGCGAGATTCCTGTGTATGATAGGGGTCCATGTTGATGACGATTAGGAGCATGTTCGTTTTGTCTGGAGTCATCTTACTGTAGAATAGAATATGTT
>QIMB01000193.1 GCA_003233615.1 Nitrospirota bacterium | reverse complement strand
GAATTGGGAAAACAAATGGATGGGAAGGTTTTGACCAATGATTTTAATTTGAATAAAGTGGCGGGTATTCAGGGTGTTGATGTACTCAACATCAATGATCTGTGTAATGCACTGAAGCCAGTCGTCTTGCCTGGAGAAGCCATTCGTGTGTTTGTGTTGAAAGAAGGCAAGGAATCTGGGCAGGGAGTGGCCTATTTAGATGATGGCACGATGGTGGTTGTCGATCATGCGAGATCCTCAATAGGAAAAACCGTCGATGTGATTGTGACTAGTGTGTTACAAACCAGTGCAGGTCGCATGATCTTTACACGTCTCAAAGAAGAAACCGAACATGAGGAGTTAAGCTTGGCGCGTGTCTAAATCGGTTGTGGCGGTTGTTCCTGCTGCGGGACAAGGCACTCGCATGGGTGGAACAGCTCGCAAACAATATCTTTCTCTGGGTGGTGTCCCCCTTCTCGTTCTCTCTCTCAAGGTTCTTCAGCGGATTGAATCTATCCGTGAAATTATCCTTTCCGTGCCTGAAAGTGACAGAGATTATTGTTGGCGTGAAATAGTCAATCCTTATGGATTGGGGAAAGTTGTGCACATTGTGGCAGGTGGGCAACGTCGTCAAGACTCGGTTCGAAACGGGCTCTTCGCGATTGCCGATCCTCTTCCTGACCTTGTCTTGGTCCATGATGGAGTGCGGCCGTTTATACAGGAGGAGATTGTTGAACATGCGATCATTCGTGCAGGACAGACTGGGGCGGTGGTTGTGGCCATTCCTATCCATGACACAGTGAAGCGAGTGGACGCCCAACAACGTATTCAAGAGACGTTAAATCGAGAAGGATTGTGGCAGATTCAAACTCCTCAAATTTTTCGATATGATTGGTTGGTTGAAGCGCACCAACATGCGCTACAGGAACATTGGGACGTCACGGATGATGCGGCATTGATCGAACGACAAGGATATCCTGTTTCCGTTGTAGAAGGCAGTTGTATGAATATTAAGATCACAAGGCCAAGCGATCTAGTTTTTGGAGAGGCTATTTACAATACTGTACAGTCTAATCCGTAAGACAATTGATTTCGGGTTTTTTGCTGGATTATCTCTTGGCATCTCCCCTGGTATTGAGGCTGAAAACTGAAGGTTTTCGAAATGTGAGATGATGATGCATGGCTTGCCTCGTACAAGCCTTCGGCCTTCAGCCTATCCACCTGAATAGTTACATCTTGTGAGTGACCGTAGATAGAACATCATATGAGAATTGGCCAAGGATACGACATTCATCCTTTACGGGAAAAACGAGCGTTGATTTTAGGTGGCGTCTCCATCCCTCACTCTCGTGGACTAGATGGCCATTCTGATGCTGATGCCTTGACGCATGCTGTCTGTGATGCGTTGCTGGGGGCCATGGGCGAAGGAGACCTTGGTTCTCGCTATCCTGCCAGCAATCCAGAATTTAAAGACCTCTCAAGTTTGCTCATGCTAGAAGATGTGGTGCAGACTCTGACGAAAAATAATTTTGGCCTTGTGAATCTGGATGTCGTCATATGCGCGCAAGCTCCAAAGCTTTCCCCGTATATAGAGGCAATGCAGAAAAGTTTGGTTCGTGTACTTCATGTTGATCGTTCTCAGGTGAATATTAAAGTGAAAAGTGGAGAAGGGATTGGGATGATCGGCCGGGAAGAAGGGATTGCTGTGATGGCCGTCTGCTTGATTCAGTCTCTACATCCCTGAGAGAGTGGGGTAGCATTGCTGTTTCTTGGTTCTCAACGAAGGTGGATGGAGTTGTTGAATATTGTCGCTCATATCAGCCATAAATGCTTGAGGTGCGATCGATGTCAGCAGCAAAGGGAATGTTCAAAAAAGTTCGTCCAGCAAGGCCGCAGCCTTTTTGCCGCGCGGAGCGTACTCTCAGTACGTGAGCACGACAAAATGGCGAGAACACCGCTGGCGACTTTTTTCAACATTCCCATGGATTTATGCCAAAGGTGACACGTATTGCTCAGGACCTACAGGCGGTTTTCGAACGTGATCCAGCCGCGACAAGCCGATTGGAAGTGTTGCTTACGTATTCGGGATTTCACGCCCTCTTAGCGTATCGAGTTTCCCATTGGTTATGGAAACGAAAAATCCCGTTTTTCCCTCGACTCATTTCTCAAATAGCCCGCTGGGTCACTGGTGTGGAGATTCATCCCGGTGCAGCTATTGGGACCGGGTTCTTCATTGATCACGGCATGGGAGTTGTCATTGGCGAGACGACAGAAATTGGTGATTATGTGACGTTGTTTCAGGGAGTCACATTGGGCGGAACCGGGAAAGAACGCGGTAAGCGCCATCCAACATTGGGAAGCCACGTTGTCGTAGGTGCAGGAGCCAAAGTCTTGGGTGGTATTCGTATTGGCGATAACGTGAAGGTTGGCGCCAACGCTGTCGTTCTGCGATCGGTTCCTGCGAATTCCACGGTTGTCGGTAATCCCGGACGAATTGTGAAATATGATGGCGAGCGCCTTCCTGAGGCTACGATGGACCACACAAATATTCCAGACCCCATTGCTGAACGTTTTGATACAATGGAGCAAGAGCTGATCGCTCTTCGAAAGAAAGTCGAACAGGCTCAACAATGAATATTCGTGTGAGTAAAAACAGGTTATCATATTGTTTTAACTGGTAGGCTCTTTTACACTACAGAAAGAGCATAGTGGAACACGGTAATGACTGAAATATGATAGTACGGTTCGTGGAAGGAGTAGTGGTTATGACGCCTCGTGTACAAGAAATTTTGCGAAACTATGATGGGAATCCTCCCGGTGTATTAACGAATCTTGCACGGTTGTTGATGCATGGGACGTTAAGGGGAACTGGACGCTTAGTCATTCTACCGGTTGATCAAGGATTTGAACATGGGCCTGCTCGGTCATTTGCCGCTAACCCCCTCGGCTACGATCCACGATATCATTTTCAGTTAGGAATTGAGGCGGGTTGTAACGCCTATGCGGCTCCTCTTGGATTTCTTGAGGCGGGAGCGGCAGAATTTGCCGGCCAAATCCCATTGATCTTAAAATTGAATAATAATGAATCCCTCTATGAAACGAAGGATCCCTGTTCGGCAATCACTGGAAGTGTCGGTGATGCCTTACGATTAGGGTGTTGTGCTGTAGGCTATACCATTTATCCAGGGTCGGCTCATAGTCAGGAGATGTATGAGGATTTACGGGAAATTGCTGAAGAAGCGAAATTCTATGGGTTGGCAGTAGTGGTGTGGTCATATCCTCGTGGAGAAGGATTGAGTAAGGAGGGGGAGACGGCAATTGATGTTGTGGCGTATGCTGCTCAAATTGCCGCACAACTTGGAGCCCATATCATTAAAGTCAAAGTTCCGACTGCTCATATTGAGCAAGCTGCTGCAAAAAAAGTCTATGAGGCTGAGAAGATTTCAATTAGTACGGCAGCAGACCGCATTCGCCATGTGGTGCAAAGTACCTTTGACGGAAGAAGAATTGTGATTTTCTCTGGTGGTGCGAAGGGTGAAGATCAAAAGCTCTTTGATGAAGCTCGAGCTATCCGTGATGGAGGGGGGTTTGGATCAATCATTGGTCGGAATTCCTTCCAACGGCAAAAGCCACAGGCATTGGAATTTCTCTCAACCGTCATGAAAATATACTCTGGAAACCTTGCCTGAAAATTAGAGAATTCATTGCCCTAGATGTATAGCAGTATGGAACTTTACTGATGGTTTGGTATAAGAACGCCCAAGACAAAAATAATTTCGAGTCTGACCCGAATGGCACTAACTTAAGGTCCTTTAGCATGCAAGAATACCTGCAATAATCAGGGGAGCATGGCATACTTGGCCATG
>QIMB01000132.1 GCA_003233615.1 Nitrospirota bacterium | reverse complement strand
CTATGCCAGCCTGGAAGTCGGGGCGGTCTTGGTGAATGAAATTCCCACCTTTCGTGCAGACCATATGCCCTATGGAGGGATTAAGCACTCAGGTCTAGGCCGTGAAGGTGTGCGATATGCTATCCAAGATTTCACCGAACCCAAGCTGCTGATCGTCAAATCTCCCTCCTGATGTGTTCCTTGGCTCATGTACCCTGTTATTTAGTCTTGCGCCTTTCCTCTCACTCTTGTTAAAAAAGGGGCTTCGAATGAAGAGTAGCCCAAGATGATTCGCGTGGAATCATCTTAGGCCGTCTCCTGACACCCGCATTACTTACGACGTAACAAAGGAGTCCTCATGGTCCCAACACAGATGTTTCTCACCAAGGGTGTCGGCATCCACAAAGAACGACTCGCATCTTTTGAGGAAGCATTGAGGAGTGCAGGTATTGCCTACTGTAATTTGGTGTGTGTGTCGTCCATCCTTCCGCCTGACTGCAAAATCATTCCACGTAAACGAGGAGAAAAATTGCTGAATCCTGGAGAAATCACCTTTTGCGTCATGGCGCGAACTGATACGAATGAGCGTAATCGGCTGATTTCCTCTTCCGTTGGTGTTGCCGTTCCCTCTGGCCGGAAATATAACTATGGCTATTTATCAGAACATCATGCGTACGGAGAAACAGATGAAGAAGCGGGAGAATATACGGAAGACTTAGCTGCGCAAATGTTGGCCACAACGCTCGGTATTAAATTCGACCCAAATGTGGCTTGGAAGGAACGAGAACAGGTTTTCAAAATGGGCGGCGATATCGTTCGAACGCAAAACATCACACAATCAGCCATTGGCAAACCTAATCTCTGGACTACAGTGGTGGCATGTGCTGTGTTTATTCCATTAGAAAATATTCCTCCTGAAAAACCCCCACGCGCTGGCAAGACACAATAGTGTTTTCCCCAGACTGTTCCGTACATTGCTTTCATCCTCACCCCTGATTCTCAGATGGAGCCAGATGACGGCAAGGGCCATGTTTACGGTCGCTCCTAAATGGGTCTGTTAAATGTTAACACTCCCAAAGCCCATAGATGCCCAAGGTGCAACCGACGTCAACAGCCTAGGGAATGTTCAAAAAAGTCCGTCCAGCAAGGCCGCAGCTTTTCCCGGCCTTCGTAGCTCACTTCGGCGGAGTAGGCTTGACGCGCGGAGCGTACTCTCAGTACGTGAGCACGGGAAAATGGCGAGAACGCTGCTGGCGGCTTTTTTCAACATTCCCTAAATGGAAAAATCTGCCCAGAGTATCGTATGGTCAGACGGCTGTTCTGCCTTGCGCGCGTTCAGGTCTACTTTGATCGTGCGGGAATATGGCAAGAGAGATGGCGTGACCATCATGTGATCAATGCGCCAGCCACGATTCGCTTCTAACGCATTTGGACGGCGATAATCCCAAAATGTGAATTGCTGCCGACGCGGGTAATGATGCCGAAAGACATCCACAAACCCCCAGGACACGGTATCCTCATACGCCTGTCGAGCATCTTCATGAAAACACACATGCTTGAGATGTTTTTCGGGAT
Source organism: Nitrospirota bacterium (assembly GCA_003233615.1). Taxonomy (GTDB): domain Bacteria; phylum Nitrospirota; class Nitrospiria; order Nitrospirales; family UBA8639; genus Nitrospira_E. Next base: position 2,293 of record QIMB01000132.1, on the reverse strand, counting down.
GATGGACATCCACGGGTTCCGGCGCCACATTCATGTCCCCACACCAAATAGCTGGTGTTGTTGCTGAAAGATTTCGAGCAAAATATCGTTTCAAACGCTGAAACCATTCAAGCTTATAAGTATATTTAGGAGAATCAAGAGCAAACCCTTGAGGAATGTACGTATTGATAATGGGAATGCCTTGGATGACCACTCGTGCTAAGCGTGTGGGATCGTCCGGAGATTCTCCATCCTGAAACCCGAAAGACACCTCTTCCGGCTCAACTCGACTCAAGATGGCCACTCCATTGTAGGACTTTTGGCCACAATAATTGATGACGTAGGGTACATCGGCAAACGCCTCAAGCGGAAAGTCCTGGTCTTGCACTTTGGTCTCTTGAAGACACATAACATCTGGTTTATGACGACGGAGCCAGGGAAGCACAATATCAAGCCGCTTTCGAAGAGAGTTCACGTTATAGGTCGCAATTTTCATTGTTGTAGAAACTCCGGAGAAAGACGTAAGATAATAGTAAGGAGTGAAAAGTACGGTGTAAGGAGCAAGAGGGAAAAAACGGATCATCCAGAAATTGTGGGCAAGCCTTTTGGCATTATTCAGAACCTAAGAGGCTTCGTCCCTCATCTTGTCATCCAGAGCGAAGCCCGGCGGAGTCGAAGGATCTAGCCCGGCCCAACCAGACCATGCCTGCCCACAGTCGAAGTGGCTCAGCCAGATGCTTCGCGCTGCTCAGCATGACAAGATGGTTGATCGAATATCCTTGAGAAAACTGTATGGGCAGAACCATCATTTCCGTATGATCCCCAAAAACACATCGTGCATCTTTCCCATTTTCTTTTTATCTTGTCACCTTACTCCTTACTTTTCATCCCTTACTTTTTAGTCACTTTTTTCACATAGCGTATGAACATACACAATTCCTTGACGGCAGATGAATGGCATGTTTTTGGCGACCATGATTTTTTTCTCAAAAAATCTGCCATTTCGGCCAAGCTTAAACTCACTTTGGAGAAACTCCATCTGGCATTACAACCTGAGTTGACTACCCATCCCCTCCTTGCTCCAGATGGCTTTGATCCTGAAGCGGTCCAATTCGTCAAAGGTGAACACCTTGAAGATTGTCCCTACCAATATTTGGATTTTCCACGATATTACACCAGGCGAGACAAACTAGCGTTTCGCTCGCTCTGTTGGTGGGGACATCATCTCGTATTCGCCCTGATCGTAGAAGGCCCTCTTGTCAAAAACTATCGTCTCAATTTGTTTAACCGCTTCGCAGAAGTCGCTGATCGCCAGCTGAGCGTCTGTCTCAGTTCATCGTTGTGGGAATGGAAAGCCGGCCCAGGGTTCACGCTAGACATCACCCATACCCGTCGCTCAGAGATCGCTGCGACGTTGGACCGTCGAACGGCTTTCAAGATAGCGCGTTTCATCCCGATCCACACTCTGGAATATGACGAAGGCGACATCATCCATGCAGGAGTATCCACCTTTCAATCCATTCTTCCAATCATCACACCATGATTCTTTTCACCCGAATCACTATGTGTTTTACTCATCTTCGGCCAAACCCAAAAGTTTCGTCACATGCTCAACCGAATAGGTCTGGTTGAGCTGAAGTACGACCTCAGTAATCCCAGCGGCCTTTAAAACAGTGGCAACAACGTGATCACGCTTCCCTGGCTGTTGTCCTTCTTGTTCACCCTTTTGAAAATTCACCACAGTCACAGTCTGAAGGGTGCCAGGATGGGCCAACACCACATCCAAGCGAACCGACTGAATGGTTCGCATGAGAGCTCTACGCGCCTCTTCATCCTTATCCGCCACAGAAACGACCTGTAATATCGGTAGCTTGACCAAAACCAAAAAATAATCTTGAGACGCCAATCGAATCAGGTTGAACAACGAAGCTTCTTCAGGCGTCATGAGCGGCCTAGAAGAAACCTCACATTCATCCGCATCCGACGTGACATCTCGATCCGCATTTTTCGCTAACGGCCTGCGCCACACCCATTGCAGCACACACACAACAACGAGAAGTAACACAGCTAAGAGAAAAAAGGACAATCCGTTTTGTGGCATCAGACCATCCACTTCATTGTCATAGAGAACGCAGTCACACGCCCAATTTTTCAAAAAAACCTGTCGTGCCAGGCGTTACGGATCCTAAAATCACGGGATGCCTGGCACCAGTGACACGAGGAACATTCGCACACATCCCGTGCACCGTTTGATAGGCCAACACCGCAAAAGCTTGGGCTTCGAAAGCTTGGCTGGATGATCCGCAATCATCCA
>QIMB01000409.1 GCA_003233615.1 Nitrospirota bacterium | reverse complement strand
AAAACCCTGAGGCCTTATCATCGTCTCCCATGGTGACGGCATGAAACATATTCGTCAATTAGAAGACCAGAGCGTCTATATCCTTCGTGAGGCCTATAAAAATTTCGACAACCTAGGCATGCTCTGGTCCATGGGAAAGGACTCAACCGTACTGTTGTGGCTCGCGCGGAAAGCGTTTTTTGGCCATGTGCCCTTTCCTCTCCTGCATATAGATACTAGCTACAAAATGCCCGAGATGATCGAATACCGCGATCGTATGGCTCGTGAGTGGCGGTTGAACCTGGTTGTGGGCCAAAATAAAAAAGCCCTGGCCGAAGGGATGAATCATGAAAAAGGCCGCATCGAATGCTGCACCGCGCTGAAAACAGAAGGGCTCAAGCTCCTTCTTGATGAAAAAGGCTACACCGGGATTATTTTGGGTGTGCGATCTGATGAAGATTCCACTCGTGCCAAAGAGCGGTATTTTTCCCCACGGGATAAAAACAACGATTGGGATTTCCGCGATCAGCCCCCTGAACTGTGGGACCAATACAAAATCTCCTTTCCCCCGGGTACGCATATCCGCATTCATCCCCTGTTGGATTGGACGGAAATCAATATCTGGGAATACATCAAACTGGAAACCATCCCGTTTTTAGATTATTTGTATTTGGATCAGGGCACAGGCACACGCTACCGCAGCCTGGGATGCGCTCCCTGCACGGCTCCCATTCAATCTACAGCAAAGAATGTGGATGAGGTCATTATTGAATTGAAAAACAGCAAAGTAGCCGAACGAGCCGGACGCGCACAAGACGAGGGTCGTGGGATGGAACAATTACGTAAAGACGGGTACATGTAGCGATGACAACTGAGACCACCATTCAAGAACGCATGAATATCGTGATCGTGGGACATGTGGATCATGGTAAATCCACGTTACTGGGCCGTCTGTATGCAGACACGGGAACCCTACCGGAAGGCAAAATTGAAAAGGTCCAAGCCATTTGTCGTCAGCAAGGCAAAGAGTTTGAATATGCCTTTCTGTTCGATGCATTTCTGGAAGAGCAACAACAAGGCATTACGATTGACACCGCCCGAACGTTCTTCACCTGGGGTGGCCGACAATACATTATTATTGATGCGCCGGGGCACAAAGAATTTTTAAAAAATATGGTGTCAGGCGCCGCACGAGCGGAGGCTGCACTGCTGATCATTGATGCCCTTGAAGGGGTACGCGAGCAATCCAAACGCCATGGGCTTCTACTCTCAATGCTAGGTGTGAAACAAGTCACTGTGATCGTGAATAAAATGGATCTGGTCAACTATCGAGAAGATACGTTTCAGGCCATTGAGAAAGAGTATCGTGAATTTCTCAGCCAATTGAATGTCATCCCTCAATACATTATCCCAGCCAGCGCGAAACAAGGCGTCAATATCACCAAAGTGAGTTCGGAAACACCATGGTACACCGGGCCTTCCGTGTTGGACTCCCTGGCACATTTTCACCTGGAAACCGCCCGGAGCGAACAAGCCCTTCGGTTCCCACTCCAAGACGTGTATAAGTTCGATGCCCGCCGGATCTTGGTGGGCCGCTTAACGGCCGGCACACTAAAAATCGGTGATCGTTTGGTGTTTTCCCCCACGAATAAATCTGCCAACGTTCAATCCATTGAAGCCTTCAATGTTGACCCGCCGCCAACACACGCTACTGCAGGGCAATCAGTCGGCATCACGCTGGATGAACAAATTTTCGTGGAGCGTGGGCACATTGCCTCACATGAAGACGCTCGCCCATTGGTTTCCACGCAAATTCGCGCCAATCTGTTTTGGTTAGGGAGCCAGCCATTAGAAACAGGACGAACCTATACCTTGCGACTTGCCACTCGTGAAGTACTCTGCGAGATCACAGCTATTCATCGGATCGTCGATGCGACTAATCTTGACGACCGACGCACACAATCTACTGTACAACGGAACGAAGTCGCCGATATCACCTTACGAACAAAATCTCCAATTGCTTTCGATCTCTATGCTACTTTTGAAACCACCGGCCGTTTTGTCTTAGTCGATAACTACGATGTGGCAGGTGGCGGCATCATTACAGAATTGGTCGCTGATGAGCAGGAAGATTTCAGAACCGAGGCACGGGAACGCGATTCTGCCTGGGTACAAGGCGATGTCGGCGCCGAAGATCGAAGCCTACGCTATGGGCACCGTGCTGCCGTGGTGCTATTAACTGGGCCAGATACCACCGCTAAGAGCTTTCTCGCCAGAAAGTTAGAAACGGTGTTGGTGGCAGAAGGTCGTCATGCCTACCTCCTCGCTGCCGAAAATTTGCAGCGCGGCCTGGATGCCGATCTGCATGATATCAAACCAGAAGAAATGGTCCGCCGTTTTGGGGAAGTCGTACGGTTATTGACCGACACGGGCTCCCTGGTGATCACCACAACCAACGCGTTTCCACAGACTGCCAAGAATATCCTACAAACCGTGCAAACCTTGGTAAACCCCATTCCCGTCATTACCGTTCATATGACCAAAGACCAGTCCGGACCTCAACCAGATAGGGATCTTATTTTTGCTGGTCCCGAAGATTTCGATGCCTGTACTCACCAAATCATCGAGACCTTAAAACAGAAAGGGATCCTTGCCGAGCCGAATGAGTCCCACCCTACTGTTCAATTTTCGATTTAACCCTGTCTCCCTCCCGCAAAAAATGGCATGAACAAGGTTGAGAGGGGAATCTGATCCTTCTAGAATAATAAAAAGTAGACTCCACAGTCTGGATAATAAGATTTTTCTTTAGCTCAACACGACCTAATCCATGGACAAAATTACAGATTATGTTTATGTGACGAACGTCATCCCTTCACACATTTGTGAAGCGGTATTGAATGACATCCGAGACAAAGAATGGGCAAAACACTCCTGGTACAGCTATGCGGCCAATGATTATGAGTCCAAACCTGAAAAAGAACTTGATGTCTTGAATGCTACTCAAGACTTACATGATGGACTCGGTCAGTTTGTTTTCCAGGCACTTCAGGAATATATGGTGAAATACAACCCTCAAGAGGACGACCGAATTAAAAGTTTTGTGAAAACATTTACCCCAATACGTTTTAACCGCTATACAGCGGGCACCATGATGCGCGAGCATTACGACCATATCCATTCCCTCTTTGACGGGGAGCGAAAAGGCATTCCCATCCTCAGCATTTTAGGTGTACTGAATGAAGGCTATGAAGGGGGGAAATTTGTGTTCTTTGGCCACCATGAAGTGCCGTTGAAAGCCGGAGACATCATGGTGTTTCCGTCTAACTTCATGTATCCCCATGCGGTGAAAGAACTCACCAAAGGAGAACGATATACGTTTGTGAGTTGGGCATTTTAAGAAATATGACCGAAAAGAAAGCCTTTCAATTCACCAGGTCTCGCTCGCTCCTTTCATCAAACTTTTTCCTTGTCACTTCCCACTCAAGAAGATGACAACTTCAATCCCGCAATCCCCACAATAATCATGGCTATGCACGCGAGCCGCACCGCATTCTTGGGCTCATCAAACAACACAATCCCTAAAATAACTGTCCCGACTGCACCGATGCCCGTCCACACGACATAAGCCGTTCCCATCGGTATCGTACGCAATGCAAACGACATACACACCATACTAATCCCCATCGCCACGACCGTCCCCACACTCGGCCACACTCTGGTAAAACCATCCGTAAACTTCAACAAGGTTGCCCAGACGATCTCAAAAAATCCCGCTACCACTATTAACGTCCATGCCATACCAACACCTCCTTTGATTATCCTAAAAACAGCAGTTGGATCACAAAAGTCTGCACAACCCCTTGACGCACCTA
>QIMB01000332.1 GCA_003233615.1 Nitrospirota bacterium | reverse complement strand
GGCACAAGAATGGGGAAGCTGGAATATTCGCGTGAATGCCATTTTCCCAGGCTGGCATATTTCACCGTTATCAACATCGGGAATGGATGCAGTTTTTGTGCAACAGAGCCATACTCTCAAGCGTACACCTTCTTTAGAACATGTGGCGAAGAATGTCTATCACTTAGCATTGGCCAAGGATGTCTCAGGACAAGTGTGGAATCTGGATAGTCGGATCTGGTAGATCTTTTATATGGTATTCCCTTTCACATACCGCACTCTGCGATGACCAACCGCTCACTATTTGTCACAGGCACTGATACGGGTGTCGGCAAAACAACGATGACCGCAGCCTTGCTTCTCGCCATACAGCAACAGGGCAAATCCGTCGGAATACTCAAGCCGATTGAGACAGGAGTCGATTCTGAACACTGCGAACATTCTGACACTGAACGGTTGCGCCGTTTGCTCTCCCCGGCTCCTTCGTTCGATTCGGTGTGTCTCTATTCTTTTCCTCAACCCCTTGCACCACTGGCCGCCGCCAGGGAGACAGGACGAACGATTGACTTCTCTCTGATTCGTTCACATATGCATGAACTGCTTCAACAGTTTTCATTCCTGTTGATAGAAGGCGCAGGAGGAATTTTTACCCCCATTACGCAGACCCATACAATGCGAGACTTAGTGGCGTTCTTGGATATTCCATGTTTGATCGTAGGACATACAAACTTAGGAGGGATTAACCATTGCCTGCTCACATTGGAGGCATTACAGCAAGCAGGAATCACCGTGTGCGGCATTATGCTCAATGAACCCAACGTCCAACACACAAGCACAACTATTCAACAGCAGCAGAAATCGACCGTCGAGTTGATTCAGGAACTCTCTTCGGTCCCCGTCTTTGGACCAATAGGATTTACTCAAGAAGTCGAGACGAATTGGCAGGAAGGGATTCATCTGTTAGCAGAACATTCTGAAATTCAACGACTCACGATACACCTTAATGGAACGGGACCTGATATTGCGTGAACGCCTGCTGTCGATCCAAGACACCTAAAATTCCTGACACCACAGCCACTCCATTGGCTCCAGCCTCACACAACTCGGCAACAGACTCGATCCCAATGCCACCGATCGCAAAAACTGGAAGCGGTGTCAGCCCTCGAATGTGCTTCAGGCCCTGAATGCCTACAACCGGATCAGGGTTTGCCTTTGTGTCTGTTGGAAAAATTGGACCGAATCCTACATAATCTGCGCCATCAGCAGTTGCCTGTTCAACCTGTTGAAGGTTATGCGTCGATGCCCCAATGAGCATGTCGTTGCCAACAAGATTTCGTGCAAGGGTTACTGGCAGATCGGCTTGTCCGAGATGTACGCCGTCCGCTTGTACGGCCATCGCCAAATCACAGCGATCATTCACGATAAACACAATCCCCAATTCATTGGAAATTTCACGAAGTGTGTTCGCCATCATATATGCCTGCTTCATCGATCCCGTTTTATAACGATATTGCACTAATGTGACACCTGCCTGTCCTGCTTCATGTAAGACTTCTGGTAGGGAACAGCTCGAAGACCACTGTTCATCTAAAATGAGATACAGCCCATTGAGTTGGGAAACGAAACGCTGACGCGATGCACGGTGGGAGGTCATGCGGAATGTAACGTCAAAAATCGATCTAAGAAACGGGTTGACACCGGACCTTTTTGAAAATCAGGATTGTCAAGAATTCGCCGATGAAGCGAAATATTACTCTGGATGCCTTCGATGACAAACTCATCCAACCCGCGACGCATGCGGGCTAAGGCTTCCGGCCTATCACGCCCATAGGCGATAAGCTTGGCAATCATCGAATCATAAAACGGAGAGACCACGCCAGTCGTATCCATGGCGGTATCAACACGAATACCCGGTCCTCCTGGGGTACAAAATTTTGTCACGGTGCCGGGGCTGGGAGTCAATCGGTCTGGATCTTCAGCATTGATACGACATTCAATCGCATGCCCTAATAATTGAATATCTTTTTGTTTAAAGGAAAGCGGTTGTCCGGCAGCGATACGAATTTGTTCTTTAATGAGGTCAACGCCCGTCACCACTTCTGTCACCGCATGTTCCACTTGAATTCGTGTGTTGACTTCCATGAAATAAAACTTGCCAGTTCCATCCATAAGAAATTCAACAGTGCCAGCATTATGATATTTGACAGATTTCATGACCTGCACAGCCACCTGCCCCATCTTTTTTCGTACTGTGTCATCCAATGCCGGTGATGGGGACTCTTCAATAATTTTTTGATATCGGCGTTGAACGGAACAATCTCGTTCGTGAAAATGCACAACGTGTCCCTGATGGTCAGCCATGATCTGAAATTCGAGATGCCGGGGATCTTCAAAAAATCGCTCAAGGTAGACTCCACCATGACCAAAGGCGGTCTGCGCTTCCAATTGCGCCGACTCAATGGCTTGACCTAAATCTTCTTCATGCCAGACCACTCGCATTCCCCGCCCCCCCCCGCCGGCTGAGGCTTTCACAATGACGGGATAACCTAATTTTTGGGCAATGGCCGCACTGGTTTTCAGATCTTCTATTTCTCCGTCACTTCCCGGCAGGACGGGAATTCCATGTTTTTTCATATGAGCCCGTGCTTGGGATTTATCACTTAATAAGGCAATATGTTCGGAAGACGGCCCAATGAATGTGATACCAATCGATTCACAGACTTCAGCGAAATGAGCATTTTCTGCTAGAAAGCCATAGCCTGGATGAATAGCATCCACTCCAGCAATTTCTGCGGCGCTTAAGACGTTGGGGATATTACGATAGCTTAGTCCCCCTTCTGCCGGGCCCACACAGACATGTTCATCAGCATAGCGAACATGCAAGGATTCCCCATCAATGTCGGAATGAATCGCCACCGTTCGAATTTCCAATTCTCGGCATGCGCGGATCACACGCAATGCAATTTCTCCGCGATTCGCAATCAGAATTTTTTTAAACACGATTCATCCTCAGAGTCAGAAAGAGGAAGGGAGCAGTAAGAAGGAAAAGGCAGGGATATAGAATGCATTTCCATGTGTACTTACTATTTCAAAAAGACTATGTGGCATTGTCACCAGCAGGAAAGACAATATCCGGCATGAATGCTATTGCGGATCAATCAAAAAGAGCGGTTGGCCAAACTCAACCGGCGTCATACTCTCGACAAGAATTTTGACGACTTTTCCATCGGCCTCTGCTTCGATTTCATTCATGAGCTTCATGGCCTCAATAATACAGAGCACCTGCCCTTTTGTGACTAATGCCCCTTCTTCGACATACGGATCCGCGTCCGGCGAAGAAGAACGATAAAACGTCCCCACGATCGGTGATGTGATGGTCAGGAACTGTGATGATTCAACAGGTTGGGGTGACGATTCAGATACCGATGGGGAAAGAGACTTGGCTATTTTCGAGACATCAACAGCCGGTGAAGCAAACGTGGGTGCAGGATCTCGCCTCACACGAATTCTCACACCTTTTTTTTCAAGTTCCAGCTCCGTGAGATGGTACAGGTTGAGAAGCTCGACAAGATCTTCGATTTCACGTCTAGATGAATCAGGCATTATGTTTATCTGTAAAAATCCATCGGCGTAAGAAAGAAAACTTAGCGGACTCGCTCCACATATGCTCGCGTTCTCGTATCAATTTTGATTGTCTCTCCAGACTCAAGATAGAGAGGCACTTTGACGGTAGCCCCGGTTTCCACCGTAGCAGGCTTCGTTCCTCCTGATGCCGTATCGCCGCGAACACCCGGATCGGTTTCCACCACCTTGAGTTCCATAAATATTGGCAATTCCACTGAGATGACATCACCTTGATACACTAAAAACTTCA
>QIMB01000004.1 GCA_003233615.1 Nitrospirota bacterium | reverse complement strand
TTTAGAAAAGCCGGTCCGGCTGGACCATTCCGTGGGACGCCAGAAGAGCTGAAGGCCAAGACGGATTATTTCTTTCCACGTCAAATTTGGAAAGATATCGTGGCAATGGCGAGCGTGTTCATTGGCTTTTATTGAACCGGTGGTGTTGCTGGAGCAAGCCACGCCTGATCCAGGCGATTACCACCCTGAGCCTGAATGGTATTTCCTTTTTCTCTTTCAGTTGCTTCGTCTGAAGATTTTTGGTGGTGAATTGGGCCAATTAATGGGAGCCATTGTACTTCCAGGCGCCTTTATGGCTTTTTTGGCCGCTCTTCCCTTTATTGATACCAACCCCGAGCGCAACCTCTTTAAGCGACCGATAGCCCTTATTGGCTGGATTGCCGTTATGGTCTTTATTCTTGTCTTTACGGTCTCAGCAATTATCAATAGAGATTTTTTAGATTAAAGCCTCTCATGTCCATGTCGAACATTAAATTAGGCCTTCTTGTTTTTTGGCCCACCTTTTGGACGGGGTTTCCCATCAAAATGGTGTTCTGCCTGTTGTTGTTGGCCGCTCATATGCATCCCTGGGAAGGCACGGGGTTCTACCTTTTATTATTGATCTCCCTCCCTGTTGATATTTGGGCCTTGGGTCTTTGCGCACGGACTGTCATGATTGACCGCCTCAAGGTGGATCCACAGCCAGGTATTGGGCTGAATCTCTGGATTCGCTGGGCGGTGTTTTCTGCCATCGTCTTGCCGCTCATAAAGGTTATCGTTTCAAGCGTCACTGGAATCGCAAAATCTGCCACATCCAGCATTGTCCATTCGTTCAAAGAGGGCCTTTATCCAGCTCTAGGCGTTGCGGAACAGATTACTCTGGAGTTAGTTATGTGGGGGAGTGTGTCTACTCTTGTTCTTATTCTCTGTATACTTGGCTGGTTGTATGGGCTTGGGTGGCTGACTCAACCATTTGTGAAAAATGCGAAATCTCTGGATGGAACAGAAGAGGAAAGAGCTAACTTCTGGGATGGTCTTCGTATCCCTTCAGACCAGACACTTCTGTTGACTGCCTTTACTAGTGCCGGGGTCGTTCTGGTCTTTGTCTTCTGGACTTTGTTACCCTCAACGACCCCTCACCCTCATGAAGAATATGAGTTTATCTCTAGTGGACAAAAAGAAGAGAGGGTCATACCCAAAAAAGTGCTAAAAGAAGCTGAGAAGGTGTTGGCGAAGGCAGAAGAGGAAGAAAAAAGCAGTGAATCGAAAGATTCCAATGATCAAAAGGCAACAGAACCCGTCGTCGAAAAGGCAGGGCCAGAGAAAAATAAATAAAATAATGGTGTAGAATTTCACTGACCTGAAGGGGAATGAGGCATGCGATATAAGTTATGAGAAGCTTTATTTTGTGCGTATACATGAACGAGTGAAGGGGGCCTAGTAATGAAATCGGCCGACCAAATACAACAATCAAGCGTTACTAGGTTTCTGGAAAAGATGCCAACGATAGTGAAATGTGTGAGTTTCTTATCGGTGTTGTTGCTTCCCGTCATAGCATTGGCTGCTGGTGCGGATACGAAGCCCATGTCTGTGGAATATCGTGATGTTCCATGGATTGGCAGTCGAAATTTGATTTGGATTGTTGCGCAGCAACATCTCTTGTTGGCCGGGTTTGTTTTAGGTGTGCCGATATTTGCGTGGGTCTGCGAGATTGTCGGTTGGAAAACTGGAGAAAAGCGTTATGACAATCTTGCCAAAGAGTTCACGAAGCTTTTGACTTCGGCGTATGCCACGACTGCACTCTTTGGTGGAATTCTGCTTTTTCTTCTCATTGGCTTGTATCCAAAGCTCATGGCCTATTTGTCAGAGATGTTTTTTCCCTCTTTTATGATTTACTGCCTGCTGTTTTTGGCAGAAACAGCAGTACTGTATATGTATTGGTACGGTTGGGATTACATGCAGGGGAATAAAAAGGCCTTCCATCTATTTTTAGGATTCCTCTTGAATTTATTTGCCCTAGGGATCATGGCAATTCCAAATTCATGGGCCACTTTTCAGGCGAGTCCTGTTGTCGTTGCAGATGGAGATGCATGGGTGAGGGCCTGGACTGCCATGCAGAACCCCACTTGGATGCCGGTGAATATTCATCGACTCATTGCGAATGTGGTTCTTGGTGGATTTATCGTCGGGGCCTATGCGGGCATACGATATCTGTTAGCAGTCTCACAGGAAGAGCGCGAGCATTATGATTGGATGGGGTATGTCGGCAACTTTATTGGTGTCTTTGGCATGTTGCCCCTGCCTTTCGCTGGCTATTGGCTTATGCGAGAAGTCTATCAATACAACCAACAGATGGGTATTACCCTCATGGGAGGATTCTTGGCATGGCTATTTATTCTCCAGGCCATGCTTATCGGTGTTCTTTTTCTTGGAGCGAATTATTACTTTTGGATGGGTATTGCCCATAGGATACCTGGGTCCGAAAAACAGTATAAAAAGCCGATCATGGCCATGTTGGTGATTTTGCTGCTGTGTCTTGGTGTATGGATGACTCCCCATACGTTGGTGGCGAGCTTGGCTGAAGCCCAAAAAATGGGAGGGACACACCATCCTCTGCTTGGCGTGTTCGGTGTCATGTCGGCCAAAATGACAGTGGCTAATATCATGATCCTCGTGACATTTATGAGTTTTATTATGTATTGGCGTGCGGGAAAGCAAGAAACCGCTGGGTGGGCCAAAGCGGCAAAAGTCATGATGAATGTGTTGTTGGCGATTGCCGGTATTGCGGTCATTGTTTTAGGCGTATGGGGTTATTTTGTCCCGGCCATTATTCGTATTAATTATTTCTCTGTGGCTCAAGTCCTCATCGTGGGCTTTATTATGGTGACCTTTACTCCGTTGACCTGGTTGTTGTTGAAAAGTGCAAAGACGACAACAGAAATGGTATGGGGAAAAATGCCCATACGAGCCGGGTATAGTTTGGTGCTAAATGCCGTGATGGTCATCCTGCTGATGTCACTCATGGGATATGCGCGATCTTCTTCACGAGTCCATTGGCACATTTACGGGGTGATGCGAGATACGTCGGAATATGCATTTTCTCCTGCATTAGGCTATGCGGCAGCGTTTATGTCTTTGAATACGTTTGTCTACTGCTTGTTGGTGTCGTTCATTTTTTGGGTTGCGACGTTGGGAGATAAAGCGAAGGCTCAACAGGCCAAGGCCGAAATGTCAGACGTTCCTGCTGGTGCCGCTCCAACCATGGCTGGTGGAGCACCAAGCTCTCGAGAAAATATTGAATCCGGGATTCTCGAAAACCATAAGTGAGGCATCATGAGTGAAGTTGCGTTACTCCAAATAATCGGTCTTTGTGTTGTCGGAACCGGGATTCTCATTCTCTTATTTATTAAGGGAATGTTTCTCAGGGTCATCGGTTTTGTGGCCATGGTGTTGGGATCTTTTAGCCTTATTGCCTTGGGTGTCCCTCAAGTGGCTTCCTTACCTCCAGCTATTGAAAAATTTGATCTCGCAAAGGTGAAAAGCCCTGATGATTTAGCGGCCATTGGGCAGAAAATATTTTTTAGTAAAGGACAATGTGCACTCTGCCATTCGATCGGACCCAGCGAGTCTGCTCGATGTCCGGATTTGAATGGCATTGGAGCAAAGCTGGCTCCTGAATTTATCTATGAAAGTCTGACGCAACCGCAAGCGTATATTTATTTAGATTTTCGTCATGCCTCGCAACCTGAGGAATATCCCGCGCGTATGCCGCATATCAATAAGGATCCTATTGGACTCACCAAGCCGGAAATCTATTCAGTCATTGCGTTTCTTCAGAAAATGAGTGGTGCGGATATTACGATTACGGTGGAAGATGTCATGGAATCACAGGAAGAGCATGATGAAGCGGTAGAGGTTGCCTTCATGACGAATGCTGATTCATTGGATACTGGGGCAGCAGAAAACGACGTGGATCCGTAAGATGGAACATCGGAACACAGGAGGAACGATATGAGAGGTCCAATCGCGAGTGGTTCTATCCTTCTTCTAGGGGTGTTCGTCTTGTTGAAATTCATTCTTCCCTTATTTACGGCTCCTCTTCCAGCAAGTTTGATTTATCTGTATATGACCCTGACATTTAGCGGGATCATGATTTTTGGCACGATGAGTGCTTCGTCGCTCGAGTCTCTCATGGGCCCTGTTTTTCGTTTTTTATCTGGGGAGGGCCAATCGGGAACGAGCAAAATGGCAAGGCTCGCAGTCCTGGTGCTCTTTCCATTATTAGTTGGATGGCAAACCTATACAAGTCTAGCACCTAGCGACCTTCCTCCTGCGGAAAATCGTACGATTCATCCTGCTCCCCCTGGAGAATTCGTTGGGTTAGCTAATCCCTATCAAAAAAATGAAGCGAACATAAATATGGGGAAGGGGTTGTACGCGGCGTATTGTTCCCCCTGCCATGGGGCGAATTATGATGGCAAAGGTCCTGCCGCTCCTGGTTTCAATCCTCCCCCGGCAAATTTTGCAGATCCAGGAACAATCGCTCAGTTACAAGAATCCTACTTATTCTGGCGAATCAAAAAAGGTGGGGTTGGTTTACCCGTAGAAGCGATGCCCTGGAAATCAGCGATGCCAAGATGGGAAGTGGAATTGCCGGATGAATTTATTTGGAAAATAATCATGGGTGAGTATGACGGAGCTCATCAATCTCCGCGTACGTGGGAAGAAGAAGAATGACAGGTCTTTCATCCATTAACCTGAGAATGGTGTCTTTGTGGAGAATGTGACATGCTGAATAGACTGAGACTCCTCTCAACAGTCATTTTTGTCGGAATGTCTGGAATCCTTGGTTTTTCGAATGGATTTGCCAGCGATCCTCCTCCAGCAGATGAAGCTGTTGGAAGTGTGTCGGTCCGCATGTACCAGGTTGAAGGAAGTCTGCCTACGGATGATCCGAACTCAGCACAGTGGGATTCGGTGCCAGAGTCTGAATTTAAGTTAGCTCCACAAGTACACTGGCCTGATCGGATTCAAGAAGTCACCGTCAAATCCTTCAAAGTCAAGGGCTTGCATGATGGCCAAAACATGGCCGTGTTAATT
>QIMB01000136.1 GCA_003233615.1 Nitrospirota bacterium | reverse complement strand
TCAACTGGCCTTGCAGGAACAGCGGGAGCGAGCCCGAAAGAAGGCCAAGTTTACGCAAGTTGCGTCACGGGCGGATGTCGTGAAAGTTCTCAAACAATTTCCCGTGACGAAATTTGTGGGATATGCCCAACAGTACGCAGAAGGTCTGTTGTTGGCTATGCTCAAAGATGAGCGCGTGGTGTCCGAGGCTGGACAAGGGGAGGACATCGAGTTTCTGCTGGATATGACCCCGTTTTATCCAGAAGGTGGTGGGCAAGTTGGTGATCACGGTATGCTCGTCGGGCCATCGGCCAGAATACGAATTTATGATACGACCAAATTGGCCAAAGGATGGTTTCTGCACAAAGGCCAGGTGATGGAGGGACGCATACGGACTGCAGATCACATAACGGCAACGGTGGATGGTGGGTTACGTGCCGATGCTGCACGTAATCATACGGCCACGCATTTGATGCATGCTGCCTTACGAGAAATTCTCGGTCCACATGTGAAGCAACATGGTTCGTTAGTCGGACCGAATCGATTGCGGTTTGATTTCTCGCATTTCAGAGGCTTGAGTGCTCGTCATATGGAAGATATCGAGAGCTTAGTGAATGAGCACATTCGGAAGAACACGTTGGTGCAATCTGAAGAAATGGGTATTCACGATGCCTTGGGACGAGGCGCGTTAGCGTTTTTTGGAGACAAATATGGGGAGCAGGTGCGAGTCGTAGAAATTGGCGATTTCAGCAAAGAATTATGTGGAGGCACCCATTGTCAACGAACGGGCGATGTGGGTCTTTTTCGTGTGCTATCTGAAGGAGGGGTGGCTGCAGGGGTGCGCCGGATTGAAGCCTTAACCGGCAACGGAGCCCTGCAGTACGAACAAAAGCGCGAAGGGGAATGGAGAGAAGTCGCTAGTTTGCTGAAAACCAGTCCTCATGAAGTTGTCGAAAAAACGAGGAAATTGGTTGCTAGCTTAAAAGAAACTGAACGAGCGTTAGAGCAGGCCAAGCAGAAGCTCTTTGAGCAGCGGGGTGCCGGGCAAGACGCGACAATTCGAGAAGTGAATGGCGTGTCTGTTCTCGTACAACGGATCGATGGTCTGAATATGCAGGAATTACGCACGTTTTCTGATAAACTGAGGCATAAGGTACCGTCCGGACTCTTGGTGTTAGGATCGGTCTATGAAGACAAAGTGGCGTTGCTCGCTATTGTTGGGAAAGATTTGACCAAGCAATTGCCAGCAGGAAAAGTGGCGCAACATATCGCGCAATTCGTGGGTGGATCCGGGGGTGGCCGGCCAGATATGGCCCAAGCCGGAGGAAATCAGCCAGAAAACCTTGATATGGCGTTGGAACATGTCTACGAGTATGTAGCTGCTCAGCTAGCTTCATGATGAATGTGCGGAGTTGTACACCGTTATTTTTTCATCATTTTTTCCTGTTGAAGAACCGACAAGAATCGTATGAAGAGTAGGGCAGAGTAAGATGAGGTTATTCCACAAGATGGTCGCCGTTGGGCTGTTCGCTGCGATCGTCGTCGTTTCTGGAATTTTCATATTTGAAAAATTCAATACGCCTCTGGACCGGTCAAGCCCTGTGCAAATTATCGACATCCCTCCCGGTATGGCGTTTACGCACGTCTCACATCTGCTTCATCAAAAAAAGCTTATTGGTCCAGAATGGTTTTTTCAAATCTTAGGCCGCGTTCAACAGGTTGATCGAAAAATCATTCCCGGGGAATATGAACTGCATGCGGGCATGAAGCTGACGGAGATGTTACGAACATTGGTCGATGGAGAAGTATACGAACATTCTGTGACCATTCCAGAAGGTTATAATGTTGTACAAATCGCGGAGGTGTTGGACCACAAGGGCTTGGCCGACAAGCAGGAGATTCTTCGTTTGAATCAGGATGCAGAATTTTTAGAGACTTTGCATATCAACGCTCCTACGCTTGAAGGGTATATGTTTCCCGACACCTATAGGTTTGCGCGTCATTTGCCACCGGAGTTTATTGTCCGAACCTTTGTCAGTCGCTTTCATGACATGGTTACGCCGGAGTTAAAAAGCCAAGCCAAAACGATGGGGATGACACTGAAGGAAGTGATCACATTAGCCTCAGTGATTGAGAAAGAAACCGGTTTAGCCAAAGAGCGGGCGTTAGTGTCGGGGGTCTTTCATAATCGGCTTCGAAGAAACATTCGGCTCCAAAGTGATCCCACCGTCATT
This sequence comes from Nitrospirota bacterium, assembly GCA_003233615.1. Taxonomy (GTDB): domain Bacteria; phylum Nitrospirota; class Nitrospiria; order Nitrospirales; family UBA8639; genus Nitrospira_E. The sequence goes on along the minus strand of QIMB01000136.1, from coordinate 1,647 downwards.
TACGCGCTGGCGTCTTTTGATGGAAACATTCGCAAAGCAGACTTGTCCGTCAATAGCCCGTACAACACATACAAAGTGCGGGGTCTTCCACCTGGACCGATTGCGAATCCCGGGCTTGCTGCAATTAAAGCAGCCCTTTATCCTACTCCCAGCAATTTTGTGTATTTTGTCTCACGCAATGATGGCAGTCATAAATTTTCAGCAACGTTGGCCGAACACAATAAAGCTGTGGATAAATATCAGCGACGACTTCGTTCCAAGCGGTCTTCGTAAATCTCTTTTTTGCCGACTCCTTTCATGAGCGTTTCAGAAAACCTTCAGCGGTTAGGGGTGACCCTGCCCCCGGCACCTCGCCCGGTCGCGTCCTATGTGCCAGCGTGCCAGGCTGGAGATTTAGTGTTTGTCAGTGGCGTCTTGCCGTTTCAAGAGGGAAAAATTCTTCAGCCGGGAAAAGTAGGACGAGAATTGTCCGTTGAGGAAGGAGCCGCCAATGCACGCATTGCCATCATCAATGCACTGGCCATTCTTCAGGAGGAGTTAGGCGATTTATCTCGCATCACGCGTATTGTTCGCTTGACTGGTCATGTCGCATCAGCGGAAGGATTTGTGAACCAGCCTGCGGTCGTCAACGGAGCGTCAGATTTTCTGGTTGAAGTGTTTGGTGAGCAAGGACGTCATGCACGGCTGGCACTAGGGGCCTTTGAATTGCCGCTCCATGCCTCCATAGAATTGGAACTCATCGTCCAAGTCGCATCAACCTAAATCAACATCTCAGCCTTAGCTTCTACTCCGGCATCCTCCACTTCTCACATGTCATCCCCGACATCCTTAATCGGGGATCCATCCCCTCTGCCAATCTTTTCATTCTCAAAGATGCTCAATGAACAATTGCATGGACTTTTGCGTCATGATCGCAATGGAAATGGCAGCTCCTTAGGAGCCTTTTTCTCTTCAGGCTTTCTGACGAGATCGTGTCTAGCCTTCAGAATCCAGACGATAGCCTGCTCGTTATAGCTGCGGAGCTGGGAACAGACAATCCATCGCATACCGTGAACCGTATCAACATAATCATCAAAATTCTCTTGCGTGATTTCTTGTGGTGCAACCTTTAAGAGGGTAGGGAGTAGAGAGCTTTCACATCCAGACGCTTGTTCCTGGTAGGCCGAATACACAAAATATTTGGCTAAATCCAGACGGTGACACAAGATCCGCGCAAGCTGGTTGTAATTACGTTCTTTGTTGCTTTTCCCCCTCACCCCGCAGATGTCTTCGCCATAGAGGTGAACTTTTTCCCAGGTAATGGCATGTGACGCTTTTTCGAGCAGTGTATCGAGTAAGGAGGTCTTGGCCCCTAACATTTGTTCCTCAAAAGCCGGGGCCACTACATATTTGGCTATGTCAGGATGTTCACATAACATCTCAGTCATCCAGCCAAAGCACGATTCTTGAGTATGTTGATCAAGGTAATCCAGGATGGATTCGATCAGTTTCATCTCTTCTCCCGTAATGAGAGACCGATCTCGTTGCATGATTTCTCGGGTTTTTCTGACCCGTCGCCGGACCAGTTCAATACTCGAACCGCCGTTGAGCATGTGCGAATTATCGTAATCACCGCGCTTTTCTTCGTGACTCAGTACTGCATACGCT
>QIMB01000018.1 GCA_003233615.1 Nitrospirota bacterium | reverse complement strand
TTTTGTTCGCCCAGACTCCGTTCATATAACAGCACTTTCCAGCCATCGGTCTCAGAAATAAAGCCATTTGGTTGGACAACGGGTAACATTCCAGTTCCAGGGACGCGGCCGGTTTGCCCCATGCTGCCGTTTTTGAGTACCCACATCATTTCGCCTGGTGTGCGATACTTGTTGAATTTCGGGTTTGTGAAATCGCGTGGTTGAATGGGCAGATTTTTGGCGCCGGCCCCGTCCCCTTTCCCTTCTGCTCCGTGACAACTGATGCAGCCTCCACGACCCAGGAAAATTTCTTTGCCTTCGGCTAAAATTTCTGGCGTAGCTTCAAAGGGTGATTTGAGAGCTTTTGCCGCCTTGCGCTCGGTGGATGGTACGCGGGAAATTTTAATATTGAATTCTCCACCTGCACTCCCATATCCCGCGGGGTTCACAGCGAAAGCCGGAAGACTTGGCAATAATACGAGGAGTATTCCCGTCATGTACACCTTGAGTTTCATCAGATTCTCCTTGAAAAGTTTACGAGGTGAGCAATACAGTAAATGAATAGGTTGTGGCATTCGTCCATAGCTCTTCGGTTTCTCAGAGCAGGCGCAAAGATAGGCAGGATAGCAAGCTCTCTGAATAGTGGGCAATGCCCAGTTGTGCCGTTATGAAACACGTTCATGAGGTGAGAGCCAGGCCCAAACAGGCGAGATGTATCCTAGGAACAGCAGTTGAATCACGAAAGTCTGCGTAAGCTCTGTATACACCTAGGAAATGTACAAAATTTCCATCACCCCAAAGGTGACCACAAGTTTTGTACATTCCCGATGCACATAAATACCTTCCACAGCTTTTTCGTGCTCAACTCCTGTTTCTAGGAGTATGGTACAATCGCCAGTTTTGTTCACGGATAACATCGAAACTTGATGAGCTGCATGTATGGCCTTAAATAATCATAATCGGCGAAAATTTGTGACGGGGATGACTCGCCGCATTGCTCAACTTCGTGGGCAGACCATCAAGAGTTTGGATTTTGCGATGGAGACGATGTTTCTCGAACGATCAGAGGCCTACTTGCGTGTGGAGGAGGGATTACTCGAAGTGGATCGGATGCTCGTAGTGGTGGAAGAAGATGTCGAGGCGATTGATGAAGTTAATGCTGCCCAGCGGCTGGAATCCCGGCTGGAATTTATTGAAGATCGTTTCGAAGAATTCGAGAGCGAAATTCGTCAACGGCCACGTCGTCGTCGAAATAAAATTAATATGTTCAATTTCTTTAAGGCGGCGGCTGGTAGTGGCGGCGATCCGATGGCACCGGCTGGAGATGTACGATCAGCCATTCAAGCCTATGAAATTCTTAACGTTGAGTTTGGAGCCTCGTTATCTATCGTGACGCGTGCGTTTCGAGAGCGTGCCAAAAAACTTCATCCCGATAGTCGAAAAGGTGATCGGAGTTCAGAACCAGAACTCCGAAAAATCATTGAAGCTTACCAATATCTCAAAACCGAATATTTCAGCGCGGGTGGCGAGGAATCTGGTCCACGTCCATTTTAGGGAAGGGGAATGTTGAAAAAAGCCGCCAGCGGCGTTCTCGCCATTGTGCCGTGCTCACGTACTGAGAGTACGCTCCGCGCGTCAAAAAGGTTGCGGCCTTGCTGGACGGACTTTTTTGAACATTCCCTTGGCTGTTGAAGTTGATTGCCGCTTGAGCATTTATGGGCTATGGGAGCGATAAAATTCACCTTCTCCGGAAGAGAAGGGTAGAATTGTGTTTTGGTCGCCGTGTGGCCATAAAAGACGCCATATTGGCTTTTACAGCAGTTGTTTCACCGTTTCGGGTGGACGGGCGAGGATGACTTGGTCGCCTTTTTTGACGAGTGGGCGCTGGATTAAGGCTGGTTGTTTGATCATGATGTCTAAGAGTTCGTCATCGGTGAATTGGGATTGGGCGAGATTGAGACGTGTGTAGATGTCTTCTTTTTTGCGAATCACTTCAGAAGATTTCAGCCCGGCTTTTTTGAGAAGTCCTTTGAGTTTGGATTTAGAAAATGGTTTTTCATAGAAATTGATCGTCGTAAATGGTTGCCCGCTCTCCTCAATGAGCTTGATGACTGTTCGGCATGTAGAGCAGGTGGGTTTGTGATAAATCGTGATTTCATCCATGCTTGTCTCTCCTTTGACAGTGAACGGGCTTTTCTTCTGACCTTGACCTTCTTTTTGAGGCCATGCTACAAGCTCTTCCGCCTAGGTGTCGAATGCGGCCTGTGACAATTTATTGAGCAAGGATACGTGATAAGGATGAGCGATACGACAGTGCCACAGGAATTTATTTGTGCGACGCAAACCGAGAGAACCTTAAAGGATTTGCGTACGAAACGTAAAGGGCAACCGGTCTATGTGATTGGTCATGAGGATCGGTATAAAGGGCAAGAAGGGACGTTCGAGTTCTTTAATGTTCGATTGGCTGTGGTTAAATTTCCTGATGAAAAAACATTGGGATATGATCCCTTAGACTTGTTGCTGCCCTGCGAAATCAATGAAGAAGGGATCGCGTTCTTTGAAATCCGTTATTGTGAGATGTGCGACCAACTTTTTCCGTTGACTTCAGAAGAATTCCATGTGGCAGAAGAACGGCATGAATGTCCAGAGTGCTCCCCGTAAGATTTCCGAACCATTTTCCTCTCTCCCATTTCAATCTAGTCATTCCCTAAGCATTACCCAAGTTTTTCTTATCACGGCTAGCAGGCTACGTGTTCTGCTCTGTATGGCTGTTTGTAGGTGTATTGGTATTACACCAATCCATCGCCCCAACGGAGTTTTGTTCGGAGCACTTCGAAATAGGATCGACCGGGAAAGCGGATAAGCTGGGTGCGATGTTCCGACGCGCAAATTTGCACAATGTCGCCAGTCAGGATTTCTTGTCCCTCTTGGCCATCAACGGTAGCCATTGCGCGCTCCTGGCTGGTGAGTTGAATGGAAATGGACACAGTGCTCGGGGCCAGAAAGGGACGGTGTGACAAGGTATGTGGGCAGATCGGGTTAATCAAGATGGCCTCAAGGCTTGGATCTAAAATCGGCCCATTCGTGGAGAGTGAATAGGCCGTTGACCCTGTTGGCGTAGAAACAATGAGTCCATCACTTTGCATATTGGTCATAAACACATCATTGACAGAAACCGTCGTAGAAATCATCCTTACCAAATGTCCCTTGCTCACTACGATGTCGTTTAAGGCGGTATAGTGTCCAATGATGTGATCGGCCCGTCGAATTTGAATGGCGAGCATTAACCGGGCATCTAATTGAAATTTTCCCGCGAATATTTTCTCCAAGGCTTCGGGCAGGTCTTCGAAGTGGATTTCAGTAAGAAATCCCAGTCCACCCATATTGACCCCTAAAATGGGGATGCCTCGTTGTTCAACAAGACGTGCACCACTCAACATGGTGCCATCTCCGCCAAGGACAATGAGAAGATCTGCGTGTTTCGCAATGTGCTGCCGCTCTGGGCAGGATGGCGATGGCGGCATGTCTGTGGAATCAAGAAGGACTGTTTTCTGATGAATGTGCAACCAATCTTGAACTTGTTCCACTCGCTGGCGCATGTTCGGCGCCGATGGTTTCGTGAGGATACCGATTGTTTGGAGTGTGGCCATGCCTAATAGGAAGGGTGGGTAAGAAGCCCGATGGTAGTCTCTTCTTGAAGTGGATAGCAAGGGTTGCATGCCTTCATCAACTAGGCAAAAAATTCCCAATTCTCAAGGCTTTCTTTGAATCTATTTTGCTGGTAAAGTTTATTAGCACTCAACGGAAACATGCTGAAAGCATTATGGTATTTTGCTTGACAGTTTTAGGGGGTCAGGGATAGACTTAATTATGAATTTTCCTCGAT
>QIMB01000433.1 GCA_003233615.1 Nitrospirota bacterium | reverse complement strand
TTAGAGACACCCGGAGTCGACAAAGAGCTTGCGCGCCAAGAATTTTTGGAGAGCCCAATTTACAAAAATAATCTTGTCAGTCCAAATGGCCGCACCACAGCCCTCCTTGTCAACTTCACGAGCGATACAAAGTATGGCTCTCTGCTCACCACACGAAATGCACTCCGGGAAAAGAAGCTATCGGGTGGGCTCACAGCTGAGAATTCCCGTCAGTTAAAAAAGGTGACACAAGAGTTCCAGGACTACCATCCCCTGGTCATTGAACGAGAACACCAAGACATTCAAGTGATCCGTCACATTATTAGCGCATACCAAAGCACAGCCAACATCCACATCGGTGGCGCTCGAATGATCACAGCCGACATGATCAGTTTTATTGAACACGATATTCGAGTCTTCGGTGTCGGAGTGGTCGTCTTTATTATTATCGCCCTGACATTCTTTTTTAGAAAGCTCCGCTGGGTCATGATCCCCCTCTGGTCTTGTATCACCTCAATTGTTGTCATGGTTGGCTTCTTAGGCCTATTTGACTGGCGTATAACCGTGATTTCGTCGAATTTCATTTCATTATTACTCATCATTACCATGTCATTAACCATTCACCTGATTGTTCGATACCGAATTATTCTTGAAAACAATCCCTCCGCAGATCAAAAAACAGTCGTCTTCGATACGATGCGAATTATGGCAGAGCCATCGTTGTATACCGCCCTGACGACCGCTGTGGCATTTGGCTCTCTTGTCGTAAGCGATATTCGCCCAGTCATAGATTTTGGTTGGATGATGACTATCGGGATCGCGTTTGCCTTTGCCCTGAATTTCATTCTGTTCCCTGCATTACTCACATTTTTACCCAGAGAGAAAGTTACGGCACGTCGAGATTTCACACAATCCTTCACGCTAAAGATGGCTTCTCTCACACAACATTACCCGAAAAAGATCGTGTGGGTATGCGCAACGTTGGCCATCGTCGGCGTTCTGGGCATTGCACAATTGGAAGTGGAAAACCGTTTTATCGATCATTTTAAAAGCACGACCGAAATCTACCAAGGCATGGAGCTCATTGATACACAGTTAGGGGGAACCATTCCATTAGAATTTATTATTGACGCTGATGCTGACTTTTATACGTCCCTTGAGGAATCCAAAAACGTTGCCGATATTTTTGATGATCCATTTGCAGACGAAGACGATTCAGAGGATACGACCTATTGGTTTAATGGCGATCGCCTTCAGAAAATTGAAGAAATCCATGATTACCTGGAGCAGCTCCCGGAAATTGGGAAAGTGCTCTCACTTGCGACGGGGATGAAAGTGTTCCTGCAACTGAACGATGGGCGGATGCCTGAGGATTATGAGTTGGCGGTTCTCCGAAAGCAGATCCCAGACAATGTCAAGAATTCGCTCATCACCCCATACCTTTCTGAAGACGGAAACCAAACCCGTATTACCATGCGTCTGATCGAATCAGCGCCAACGCTCAAACGCAAAGAACTCATTAATCATATACAGTCGTACCTGATAGACGACATGGGGTTTGAGGAAAGCAATGTTCATGCGACAGGCTTAGCTGTCCTCTATAGCAATCTACTGCAAAGTCTCTATCGATCCCAAATCCTCACTCTTGGTGCCGTCTTCATAAGTATTCTGGCAATGTTTATGATTCTCTTTCGAGGCCTGGCTCTCTCGTGTCTGGCAATCATGCCGAACTTGCTCGCAGCGGGAATGGTCCTCGGCCTGATGGGCTGGCTAGGCATTCCGTTAGATCTGATGACCATCACCATTGCCGCCATTACGATTGGGATCGGGGTTGACGATACCATTCACTATGTTCATCGGTTTCAGCTCGAATTTCAACAATACGGGACTTATATGGAAACAGTCAGTGCCTGTCATAGTAGTATTGGCCTAGCCATGTATTATACCTCTCTGACCATTGCCATCGGATTTTCCATTCTTGCGTTATCAAATTTTATTCCAACGATTTATTTCGGCCTCTTAACAGGGTTTGCCATGCTTGTGGCACTTTTGAGTAATCTGACGTTATTGCCAGCATTACTCCTTCTCTTTAAGCCCTTAGGTCTTGAGAGAAAATAACGTGGCCAATTCGTAACAAAGCTTGGATCAGATTCGGACAGAATGATTGAGGAAAAGCCGAGGCATCGCATCGCGATGTTAGGGTTTGTTGATTGAGGCGGGTTTCTGGTTAATGTGTTGATAACAGCACAAGCGCGGTGGTGTCATCTATAAATAGTATGGCATCAAATTGGTCTGCAAGACGCGTATGACTGTAATGAGCATTCATCTCGTCTTCTGGTAGATAGATCACGCCTACATGTCGTTGTAGCCTGGAAACATTCAGCCATTGTGTTATATGAAATGGCTGTTGTAGAAACAGTACAAAACGCGGCACACTCCATTGATGGAAAAGTGCTGCGTTGCTCTCTGGATGAGCCGGCAAGAGAACGTGTACTTTGGCGGGAGCACCCCAGTTGTCTGAAGCCACAACATGTCCGGCATATGTCAGCATGCCGAGAGAAAATACTTGATTAGGGTATTGCAGACGAAGTAATTGTCCCATATTGAGTTGCCCATCTATGGCCATATCCGTTGCCCGAGCATTACCCAAGTGTGAACTGTGTGCCCATATAATGGTCTTAGGATTGTTCAGGTATTGTTGCTGGACATTAAGACTTTCCTGCATATGCTGATCGCGCACGTTCCAAGATGACACTTCGCTTTCCGTTCGGTAAAAAGCACGAAATTTCTGTTCGGTGTTTTTTACAATTAAGGCATTTTGTTGAGCGTGAAAAAACGCCTCGCGATTGCGAGGGCTTCCGAAGTCAGAGCATGGGATCCGACAGTCTATAAAGTCACGGTATTGTTGTGTCACCGTTGACTCGCAAGAATGTGAAGGATCATTATTGACTGCTTGGCCATAGTGATCCATATCATCGTCAAATGCCGAAAAACACGCATAGCGTTGCTCGGCTATTTTTGCTGCAGCAATGGATATTGTTTTCAGATATTCCACAACCAGCTCCCGTGACTGATTGAGGCTAAAGATATCCATCCCATAGAGGCTAACCGTATGATCACCTTCCTCAATGTGTCTATTATGCTCCCTCAACCACTGAATGAAATCTAGCATTTCTTTATTGTTCCACAACCAATCTGGATATTGGGTGAAACTCTCCATCACCTGCATGGCCGTGATCGAAACCCGGGACTGAATATATTGATTTAATCTATTCACATGTGGCCAGTTGCCTTCTATGGCAATCAATGTAAAATTGTGTTCTGTAATTAACCGCTTGCTTATATTTATGCGTTCCAGATAAAATTCATGGCTGCCATGAGTTGAATCACCTATTAAAACAAAGCGTGCTGTCCCAGCAGTTGTGAGCAAAGGGGTATAATCATCAGGATGGTTGACAGAGATGATACTATTCCGCACATCGCAGACCTGAGCACCAAGCTCTACATGTGATTGACACATGTGTGCTTCAAAAAGTTCCGCATAAATTGTGTCAATGTGACGTACCGGAACCCACAAGAACGCGAGAAAAAAAATGAAGTATGTTGTGAAAGAGCGAGGCCGAGGGTATATCATGCGCGTTCAGTCCTCACCGTGCTATGACACAAATGAATGTTACGAGTATATGACCACGCCATAAGAACGGAACTTTGGAAACACAGAACCAGCTTACATCTGCTTTGCTAGAGCTAATATTCTCCATTTTCACGTCAAAGGCCGTATCGGGACGGCACCAGAATACCGACCCTCTGCATGACTCAGCTTACAGACATTCAATACTGACGAATACAACGATGCAACCGACATAAGGGACAGGAACGGGGAGGAG
>QIMB01000373.1 GCA_003233615.1 Nitrospirota bacterium | reverse complement strand
AGATCGTGAATAACGGCTTCATTCTGATGGACGGCTGGAGCATATTCTAAAATCGTAAACCCTTGACCATTTTGCAGAGTCAATTCAGCACCTGGGAAGCCAGCCTTTTTCACACCCTGGTAGGCTTGCTGGACAATCCTCTCGACCATGGAGTATTTCAATCGCTGAGACCAATAGCCCACGACCTCTCCATGATCATAGAGGGGAACAGACATGCCCACTGTCAATGCATGATCGTGAGGAAAAATGTCTTTGACGTCTCGATCGACAGCCACATCTTCCACGAACACGCGCAAGCCGACAGAAGAACGAGAGAAGGAGCCATCAGACACATTACGACTCCCTTGCTGTTGGAGAGCTTGAAACCACACCGCAGAGCGAAAGTTTTTTCTATACAATCCCTCTGTTCTAATTGATTGTCCTTGACTATCTTGATCATTCACAGCAATCAATTGCCCTTCACGATCTACGACCTGAATCAAATGATAGGCCTCTGAGGTCTGCACATATTCATTCAAGACCTGCACAATGTCGTTCGCTTCGTGTCCGGGTTGATACCACAACATCCGATCCCGCAAGATCCGATTCCGACTCATTGTTCGTGCATCAACTGACCGCTCATCAAGATAGCGTTGAAGACTGTGAGCAAGACCCTCAGCCACCGCCTGATAACGCACACCCGCTTCCTCCTCCAAGACTCCAACTGTCTCATAGAGTGAATACACCTGAACACTCAACGGAATGAGCGAAAAGAAAACAAGAATCGAGACAAGCTTACTGGTAATACCGATGTTCCGAAATATATTCATGGTCATAATTCGTGATCATTCCAATTTGTTGTCGTTGTACGATGTGGCCTTCTCTCAAACAGCAACGCCTCGTATATGATGGTTCGTTCTCGCATGTTTCCACTATCTCCCAGGAACCGGATCACACTGAGCCTGCACTAAATGCTTGAGCAGTTTGTCTCGAAGTTCCGTCGGTTGAAACTTTGTCACATAATCTGTCACGCCCATCTCTTTTCCTTTTTCAATATTGCATTGACCCGAAAGCGACGAATGCATCAGAATAGGGAGACCCTGCATCCGCGGGTCTTCACGGATATGTTTTGTCAGAGAAAATCCATCCATTTCGGGCATTTCAATGTCCGTAATCACTCCAGACAACACATCGTAAATGGTTTGCCCAGCCTCTTCAGCCGCCTCAGTTAATTGTCGCAGACGGATCAGGGCTTCTTTCCCTGTTTGGGTTTCTTCCCATTTCATCCCTAAGCGGTCCAACGTTTTTGTTATTTGCTTTCGAGCAACAATGGAATCATCTGCAATGAGTACGCGCTTCCCCGCTAACTCTTTCACCATTTCGATACCAATGAGAACTTCATCATCAGCTCGGGGATGTAATTCCGCTAAAACTTTTTCCACATCTAGAATGAGCACCATCCGACCATCCTCAAGTTGAGTGACTGCTGTCACCGCACCATGCCGGCTGGACTGCACCATTGGCGGGGGAATCTTGATACGCTCCCACGACATACGAATGATCCGATCAACGCCACCGACGAGAAACCCTTGTTTGTTATCGTTATATTCCGCAATAATCAGCTTTGCCCCTTCGAGCGGCATAGGGCCGACTCCAACCGACTGGGCTAAATCAATGAGCGCAATATTTTCGCCACGAAGATTGATAAGTCCCAAAATTCTCGGATCGGAGTCAGGAATCTTTGTCACCCGAGGCATTTGCATGACTTCACGAATCTTAAAGACATTAATGCCATACATCAAGAGTTCCATTTTATTGGTCCCGGCTAAACGGGTCCGTTGATCAATTTCTGCCATCCATTTCGCCATTATCTGCTCCTTATGGAAGTAAGAAGTGAGAAGGAACTTCCTTCGTTAGGCGTGAAGCGTGAGGGAGTGAATGAGTGCAAAGGCAGAAGCAGGATAAAATGAACAAAACTTTTTCAACTCTTGTGCTCTCCATTCCTTACTCCTCATTTTTCCCTTCGCACGTCTTACCCTTAACGTCTTTTCCACTTTCGCCTCACGTCTTCTTCGCCTTACGCTTTACTCTCACATCTCACTTGCCTACTACTGCATCGAGGAAAACGCTGTCGTTGAGATATTTTCTACCAAGCTGGCCATGTCCAAAATCAACACCACTTTCCCATCGCCGGCAATCGTGGCTCCCGCCACGCCATCAATATTAGCCAGAAAATTGCCTAGCGATTTAATCACAACTTCTTCTTGTGCCCGTAATCGATCCACCACAACTCCGAACCGTTGAGCACCAATAGACACCACGACCACATAACATTCATCATTGCTGTGGTCATGAGGGATCTGAAACGTTTGAGCCAGATCCAGTAAGGGAAGGATCCGTTCTCGAAGGTTCAAGACTGCTTGGCCATTCACACTTTTGATATCCTCTTTCGTAATCTTCACAGCTTCCACTACTGAAGCCAGAGGAACAGCGAATGTGGAGCTTTGTACTTCCACTAAGAGGGCCTGAATAATCGCCACAGTTAAAGGAAGCTTAATCATCACTTGACACCCGCGCCCAAGCTCCGATTCCAACTCAAGACTGCCATTCATTCGACTGATATTCGTCCGCACCACATCCATCCCGACGCCACGTCCGGATAAATCGCTGACCTGGGCTGCCGTACTGAATCCTGGAAGGAGAATGAGTTTCATCACGTCTTTAGAACTCATGCTTGACAACTCTGATTTGCTAATCAAACCCTTATCCACTGCACTCTTCGCAATTTTGTCGACTTGCAAGCCTCGCCCATCGTCTTCAATGCGAATGACAATACTATTGCCTTCATGATAAGCCGCTAACCGCACAGAGCCTTCAGGGCTTTTTCCCGTCCGTTTTCGTTCTTCCACTGTCTCTAATCCATGATCCATGGCATTTCGTACTAAATGCACTAATGGATCGCTCAATTCATCTGCCACGGATTTATCGACTTCGGTCTCTTCTCCGATAAGCTCCAAGCGCACGTGTTTGCCTAATTTATTGGATAAATCCCGAACTAAACGGGGAAATTTGGAAAAGACTTTCCGAATGGGCACCATGCGGGTCTTCATCACGGCTAGCTGTAAATCTGATGTCACAAGATTGAGTTGCGCAAACGCGCCAGTCAACTCACGGACGAGAGGATCCGTCTCATATTGTTCTTCAATTCCGTGCCCGAGCTTCATGAGTCGATTACGCCCCAGCACCAACTCTCCAACCAAATTCATGACATGATCGAGCCGTTTGGTTTCAACCCGAACAGTCAGCTCTTGCTCTTTCTCCTTCGGCTTTTTTGATACGGAAGAGGCACGCGATGCCGCCTCCTGCATTTTTGTCAACACATCGGAAAGGACCGGCACACTTTCAGATTCACTTGGGGAACTCTCAGGAACAGGAGGAGAATCAGTGGGAATTGGTTGCGCGTCTGGCTTCTCTGCCAGAGTACTGGACGTATCAGGGGCCACAACATCTTGCGTAACAGTGGCATTTCCAGACGGATCTTCGGAGACAGGGCAAGAGGGTTTCGCCACTGGGGCATTTGACATCATATCCTTGAGATCATCGGCGCTATCCATCGTGAGCGTCAATTTATTCACAATCAACGCTGTCTCGACATGCGTATCCTCTCCTGTGTCTCGAATATCAGCAGTGATGAGTTTCACCACATCCACCGCTTCGAGAATGATATCGATAATAAAGGGGGAGACACTCATTTCCCCTTGCCGGAGTTTATTCAACAAACTTTCGCCCTGATGCGCCACTTCCACGAGATGCGCAAAACCGAGAAATCCCGCAGATCCTTTCATACTGTGCATACACCGGAAGATCTCATTCAAGAGATCCGTATTCGTGGGCTCAGCTTCCAGCTTGACAAAATGTTGGTCAAGCGCTTCAAGCATTTCTGTGCTTTCAGCGAGGAAGTCGTTTAAAATCTCTGCCATTTCATCGTTCATAGATCACCTTTTTTAACACAAGAGGCATCAGACATCGCATCGCCCTTCAGGTATCAGACCGTTGTCTCATGAACATCCAAATTCAGATAAAATATCATCTACCAGATCTTGCTGAAGCGCCGTTGTTTGGGATGCGTCCAATTGGCGAAGCATCTCAGATCCACGCCCTCCATCTTTTCCGGCAGACCCATCCTTCTTGATTTTGATGCCAAAAACCACAACTAGCTTGAGCAATTTATGTTGAACGTCGTTGAGTATCGTGACAAGTTTCGCCACCCGTTGCGCGACAAGATCTTGAAACGATAACGCCACATGAATATCCAAAATCCGTTGCTCATCTGACTTAAGCAATTCCATGACCTTGGCAACATCGGACGCATCCTCTCCACCCAACTTCTGCTGCAACTGCTCTAATGCTGTACAAACCGTTGCACGATTCGTATCAATGGCTTCAGTCAAGGCCAATACCTGATGGGTGCCCTCTTCCGTCATCCTTGCCAAATCATTCAAGTGCGCCGTCGCCTGGGGGAGTTGATCGGATGTGGTTGTCACCGGCGACTCCATATCACGAATCGTACTCGTAATCATTTCCACATACTTGGTGAGTTCGGTCAGTTCAGCATTAATGCAATGTTCTTCTTCTGATGTATCAATGTCTTCGTCATCTGTTTCGATGTCACGATCCACCAACATACACACCTCCTGCATACGTTAAAGTTTTCATCCTTGAACCTGAGGTACCCTTACGTTTTGGCTGGCTGCGTCTTGGCAAAAATCTTCTCTAATTTCTCTTGGAGCGCTTCAGCCGTAAATGGTTTCACCACATAATTACTCACACCGGCTTGGACTGCTTCAATAATATTGTCTTTTTGGGCTTCAGCTGTGACCATCAGAAAGGGAAGATGTTTCAGCTCAGCATCAGCCCGAACGGCCCGCAACAAATCAATCCCTTGCATGACGGGCATATTCCAATCCGAGACAATAAATCCAATATCCCCGGCTTTTAATTTATTCAAAGCATCTTGCCCATTTTCTGCTTCAACCATGTCTGAAAAACCAATTTGCTTTAAGACATTTTTTATAATTCGCCGCATAGTGGACATATCATCTACCACTAACACTTTCAGGCTGGTATCAATCATGCTGAACTCCTTGCCACTCCTGGACATGCCCCTCTGTGAAATGTCCAAAGAAATTTATGAATAAAGGAACGATACACTGATCACAATTCAACGGGAATGAACACATACGGTACAATAAAATTCGGTCAAGGCTTTCCCATTCTTGAGGAGCACGTGAAGAAAAGTTTTCGTTCAGAATTGTTGTAGCCGCATACGTATGCAAGAGAGAAACAAAGAAGAGAGAAGCGAGGAGAGCTGATTCTGCTCTTTTCCTGCAGCTCACTTCTCACATCTCACTACTCCTTTTTTACTTCTCACGAGTCACATGAGACAACAGAAGACCCACACAGCCATGAGGTGGTAGATTCAAACAAGAAGGGAGAAGGGTTGGATTCTGACTTGTTGCACCCGCCCCCACCGAGGCATCTTCTCCTCAGTATCGGGGTCGTCGGTCATTGAGAAAGGTCTATGATGACAAGGAGGAATTAATAAGCACAGGAAAAATCAATTAATTCAAACTAAACCGATCACGACTCCCATTTCCGGCAGCCGCTCCAACCATGGGTTCTTCGTCCCCGGAATTTTGCACCCAGGCCTCAATTTCTTCTCGGACAAACCGCCAATGCTTCCCAACCTTATGACCGGGAAGTCGGCGTTCTCGAGCCAATTTGTAAATAGTTGATTTCGGAACTTTTAAGAATGTTGAAACTTCACTCAATGTTAGCAAATCAGTCATCGTAATACCCTCGTTAGAAGTTTGGCCAATAATGTTTGTCGTATCGGACTGTTTTCCAGCAAACTTGAGACTTTTTCAAATACTCGGCATGTCTTTCTCCATATGTCC
>QIMB01000316.1 GCA_003233615.1 Nitrospirota bacterium | reverse complement strand
AGATTAACATATCAGCAGGCTGTCTGTGAAAGGGTTTGCTTTTGGGAGGCTTGAGCCGTATGATGGGAAACTATCTCGTACGGTTCTGAGGAGGGAAGGGGGCTGCAAAGCTCCCGACCTACCCGGTGCTGCGCTTTGCGCAGCTTAACGGCGGAGATGCTCCGCCGTTAGCTGGAAAGGAAGAAACGACATGCGTACACAACAGGCTATTACAGTAATTGCTCTCGCCCTGTTTCTTATTTCGGGCGTTCTGCTCAGTGGGTGCTCAGGACCGAGGCATACATTCGGCGGAAGACTCACCCGTGATGTTGCCCAAGAATCTCAGATGGCTGGACTTCATCGAAGTTTCGGCAGTGTTTGCCGTCAGCTGCAGTCGCTGGGGTTCTCGCGCACAAAGTTGGTTGACGATGGTACCAAGACCGAAGTCGTGTACCGTGGAACTTTTGACGGTGCCCCCGATGTTCTTGTCTCGATAAAGATGCTGAAGCATCTGAGTCCTAGTGATGAGGTAGAGTTCCAAGTAGAAGTAAGCGCAGGGCCCTACCCTGACCAAGCCATAGCGGATAAAATCAGAGGCTTATGGGAGGCAATCGAAAACTGGGTGGAGAGCTGAGCGAACGGGGACATAGGTAACACTTTATTCTGGGTACATAGGTGACAACTTTGTCTATAATATTAGATAAAGGAGGCAACGATGAGAAAATATCAGGCAGGTGTGACCATTCTGGCAGTTTTCATATTTGTATGTTTTGTAGCTCTATCCATTGCGGGAGCGGATGGAGATTCGGAGTCTATTCCTGTGGGGAAATTTCGATTGGATGTAGGTGAAGACATTGCAATATTAGACGATACAATGGTCGTTCGTATGGTGCTTAAGATTAATCCATCTGCACACGAGTTGGGAACAAGGATTCAATTCCGGTACCTGGACAAGCTATCTCATGATGGCTGGGCGGGCGGTCTCCACAGAAAATTGGAACACAACTTGCTGTTTGTCGCACAGTTCAAGGATAAGTCGCCATCTTGTGATGTGCCTGTTCTCATGTATACTTTCCAGCATGGAGGTGCGGGTGTTTCAGATCTGCAGGAGGCGCCAGGAAAGAGTGGTTTAGACGAGGTGTTGCGATTGACAGCGAGCTCCGGCTTCTACGATTTGGAGACTCCGTTAGTCATTGGAGAACTTGCAGGAAGTCCGATTACGTTATCGGTGGAACCACCACCAAAGAGATGAACGAACGGATACCGCTGGCGCGGTTCCGGTTCGCTGAACTTGGATGCCAGGCGGTAAGGAGGTAATTGCAAATGGGTAGGATGGTCTTGACGGTTTCGTGCCTCATATCAGAAAGTGGGCGAATGGGGACATAGGTAACGATTTTGTTTATAACGTTAAACAAAGGAGGCGAAATGGAACCTATAGTAGTAAGGCCGGAAAAAGAACAGAGAACCATGTGGTTTATCGGCTGGGGCATTTCCTTCGTTCTTGGTTTGGTACTCGGGGTGGTTTTGCTACTCACTGTTGACAAGCTCTTTTTTGGCCTTTGCTTGGTCGGCTGGTTGATACTCATGTCCCTTATCCTGCTTTGGATCCCTGCCTTCTACAAGTCTTTGGAATATATCATTGATAGTGATTCTGTCAAAATGAGGCAAGGCGTATTCTGGAGAAAGCGGGTTACTGTTCCCTATGCCAAGATTACTAATATAGATGTAACTCAAGGGCCGGTTCAGAGGATGTTCAATATCGGGACGATTCATATTCAAACAGCAGGTGCTAGTGGACCGCAAGGCGCACATGCCGAATTGAAATTGGTGGGCGTCAGAGATCTTGACGGGTTGAAAGATACTATTATGGAAAGGGTCAGAGGTTATACCATTTCAAGGCCGGAGGAGACCAAAAAGGAAATCGCGGAAGAAAGCGATTCGAAAATCTTCAAACATATGTTAAAAGAACTCACGGCTATTCGTGAGGTATTGGAGAAAAGACAGGGTTAGCAGAATGTGATGTATTGCATTCTCAACAACCGCAGGCAACTTGGATGTTAAGGTAAAAAATCTCGAAATGATTGATAAGTTAAAACAAAGAGAACTGAAATTCGTGACGCGATTTCCAATCGCTGATTTTTACGTTAGGGAGATATGATAGTATGTTGAATGTTCCCGTGTTTCTTGTTCTGGGCCTTATTCTGGTCGCCGGTTTTATCGTTATTAAAAAACATCTACATATTGCCAGACGGGAACGCTTGATGAAACAGCCGTTTCCCCGGGAATGGGAAGAAATCCTCCAAAAAAACGTGGCTCTTTATCAACATCTTCCTCCCAACCTCAGGGAAGAGCTTCACGGGGATATCAATATATTTCTGGATGAAAAAAGGTTTGAAGGTTGCGGCGGGCTGCAACTTACCGATACCATTAAGGTGACTATTGCGGCGCAGGCCTGCCTGCTGTTGTTGAATAGGAAACCTACTTTTTACCCAAAGCTGAGTTCCATACTGGTTTATCCCGGGGCATACATTGCCAAGCAAACATCCTTTATCGGCGATATGCCGGTCCAGGTGGATAGTGCCAGGCTGGGCGAGTCATGGAGTAACGGGGCTCTGGTGTTGGCCTGGGACCATGTCAAACAGGAATCCATGGATATCGAGGACAGACACAATGTTGTCCTGCATGAATTTGCTCACCAACTGGACCAGGAAGACGGCCGGGCCGATGGCGCCCCGATTCTTGAGCAAAGGTCCAGTTATGTTGCCTGGGCAAGGATTCTGAGCAGGGAGTATGGAGAGCTCCTTCAGAAGGTAGAAACTCAACATCAGGATGTGATTGACTCCTACGGAGCAACCAATCCGGCAGAATTTTTTGCGGTGATCACCGAAACATTTTTCAAAAATCCGGAAAAACTGAATAGAAAGCATCCTGAACTCTATGAAGAATTAAAATTATACTATAAAATGGACCCGCTCCGATGGTTGCCCGGCAACATTTGCTAAAGCAACATATGTAGAACTACCAGATGGGGGAGGGGGGAAATTTTTTTGAATTTTTGAATTGACTCTTAAGGATAATTCTGCTAAATTGGCATCAATGGTGATGGGGTTCGCCGTAACCGTCTGATAAAGGGCTAATGACTCCTGGATGTTATTCTTGTATACCGTCCTCTGGACGGGTAAGGTCATCATCAGGAATGACAGAAAGGATATTACGGTGAACGAAGATCATCATCCTCTTAATAAGCTCCTGAAGTTTTACCCTATCCCTGTAGCAATCCTTGTTTGCTCCCGGCCGGATTTAAAGGTATGGAAGCAGGGGCGGAGGGGCAGGGATGATTAATAAAATTGTTTTTAACCTCCTCCAGGTCATAGTGGTAATGGCCTTTTCCCCCCTGGTTAAGGGAGTTATCGACTACCTGAAAGAGACGGTTCAGTCCCGTTGCGGCCCGAGTATCTTCCAGCCCTATCTGGATATCTGGAAACTTTTTCATAAAGATGAGGTGGTTTCCGAACAGAGTTCGTGGATATTCCGGTTTACGCCTTATATGGTTTTTGTAACTCCTATCTTTGTAACGCTTCTTATTCCGGTTCTCACTAGATATCCTTTGTTTTTCGCTTTTATGGGCGATATGCTCGGCGCGGGATTTATTCTCGCCCTGGGCGGGTTTTTTGCTACCTTATCGGCAGTGGATACGGGGAATCCTTATGGCCCGATGGGGGCCAGCCGCACCCGTATGGTCGGTTTTCTTGCTGAGCCGGTATTTATGATTGTCTTTTTTACCGTCTCCTTTGTGGCTGGTTCGACTATACCCTATATTGTCCAGAAGGTCTGGGTAACGCCGCTTTCCAATTTCTTTGAACCCTCGCATGTGCTGGTAATGCTTGCCTTTATCATGC